>JASJCY010000052.1 GCA_030065825.1 Nostocaceae cyanobacterium
TGGTTTACCCTGGCAATTTTTAGATGATGATTTCTTGACATAAGTTGAAACAATTAAAATGTACACCGATAATCAATGTTTATCTATGGTTGTGCATTTGTAGTTATTTGATTGATTTTTACTTTTATATCTACATCTAATTGTTAAGTTTTATTAAAATTACCAAAATCATCTTTTCCTCGCAAATGTAGCAACGTGTAACAACTTTTCTGATTTCCGGCGCAACGAAATTTCAATAGTTACAACCCCCAATTTTCTGCTATAATGAGTGCATTCGTTGGTTTACCCTGGCAATTTTTAGATGATGATTTCTTGACATAAGTTGAAACAATTAAAATGTACACCGATAATCAATGTTTATCTATGGTTGTGCATTTGTGGTTATTTGATTTTTACTTTTATATCTACATCTAATTGTTAAGTTTTATTAAAATTCTCAAAATCATCTTTTCCTCGCAAATGTAGCAAGGTGTAACAAATTTTCTGATTTCCGGCGCAACGAAATTTCAATGGTTACAACCCCCAATTTTCTGCTATAATAAGTGCATTCCTTGGTTTACCCTGGCATTTTTTAGATGATGGTTTCTTGACATAAGTTTGAGCAATTAAAATGCACACTGATAATCAATGTTTATCTATCCGTGTGCATTTATGGCTATTTAATTTAGCTTGTATACCTTTTTACTAACCAATCAACAAAGCACTTATAGCTAAAATTGCGGCAATGATATAAAACACGGCAACCACCTGTAATTCTGACCAGCCAGTAAGCTCTAGATGGTGATGTAGGGGTGCCATTTTAAATAAACGCTTACCTTTACCATCGGGACCTTTAGTGGCTTTATAGTAGCTTACCTGAGCCATCACAGACAGGGTTTCTACAAAGAAGATACCACTGATAACAAATAACGCTACCAAACTGTTACTTAACAGCGCTATAGCCGCTAACGCCCCACCTAACGCCAGAGAACCAGTATCTCCCATAAACACCCGGGCAGGATTGCGATTGTGTGCCAAAAAGCCCAAGCAACTGCCACTTAAAGCTGCACAGAACACCATCAACTCTGGTGAACTCGGGGCAACAATGGCACCTAAGGTTAAGAAGGCGATCGCCACCGTTCCTCCCGCTAAGCCATCAATACCATCAGTGAGATTAGTAGCATTACTCTCTGCTACAAGAACAAAACCAGCCAGGGGCCAGAACAGTAATCCCAGAGGCAAAGATAAACCAAGAGGTAAAGCAATGGTAGTAATACTATGAGATTGAGTAAACATCAACCACAGGCAAAAAATCGCCGCAAAACCAATCTGCAATAACAACTTCATCCGGGGAGATATACCTTTATTGGACTTACGACGCAGAATTTGCCAATCGTCTATCCAGCCAATCAATCCAAAGCTTAGTGTTAATGCAGAAACAGCAACTACTTCCGGAGCAAAATTAGACCATACACAGGCAGCTAGAACTGCGACGGGAACAAAGAATATGCCTCCCATCGTCGGTGTACCTGCTTTCTTTAAATGAGCTTGGGGTCCATCCTCGCGGATGATTTGTCCCGCTTTGATAGCTTGTAGCATGGGTACAACCCAGAAGCCGACACCAGCAGAAGCCACCGCACATAATAGAAAAGGTAGGGTTAGAGATGTCACTTGCCAAGGTGACCGATTACCCATTGCATCCACTGCTAGTGCAGCTACACCCAACCCCGCACCTAGAATTGAGGTGAGAGCAATGCCAGAATAGTTTAACCCTTGTTGGGGAGATAATTTAGCGTCCACAGATATTTCCCTTCACTCCACACTTACAAAATTGATATCAGGAACTGGGAATTTTACCAAGCCCCCAATCTGAATCCACTAATCATCAGAAGATTCCGCATCATTATCAAAATCATCGTCATCATAGCCGATTCCGTCATCCCCTCCCATCAGTGATTCTATCTCCTCATCCTCTTCCGAAAAATCTTGCTCGTGGATTTCACGGGGTATGAGACGATTAGTTGATTGCAGCCAGTCTAATAGCGAAAGCTCTTGCTTTAATGGAATTACAGATGCTCGTTGGTTACGAGGTTGTTCATGTAATGGAGAATTCAACATAACTAAAGAAAAGATAGGTAGGGGCAATTGCCAACAGTCATTAAGAGTCTATCACTTGCTAGAGCATATTTTAGTTATTTCTTCAAGTCTTTTCTCCTCCAATCCGACAAATAAACTTTTATTTAACATTGATATCAGCAAAGGTGATATTAAATTAGCGATTGTTATGGCTTTGTTCATGACAACTTAATATTTTTTTAATTCTGATAACTAATCCTGATCAATGAGAGGAAGCAAATAATGCTAGGAAAAGCAGAACTATTGGAAATAATTGCTGGTAAAAATCGCGGCATTTTGGCTACTGAACCAGAGAAACAAGCAATTCTAGCTGCGATCGCACAATTGGAAAACTTCAATCCCACACCGCGTCCTTTGTCAGCTACCAATCTGTTAGATGGGAATTGGCGACTACTATACACTACTAGTAAGGAGCTATTAAGACTAGATACTGTTCCTTTAGCGAAACTTGGTCAAATTTACCAATGTATCCGCGTAAATACTAACAGTGTTTATAACATTGCCGAGATTTATGGATTACCTTACCTTGAAGGATTTGTCAGCGTTGCAGCAAAATTTGAACCAGTTTCAGAACGTCGTGTCACCGTTAAATTTGAACGATTAATTATTGGTTTACAACGTTTAATAGACTACAAATCCCCAGAATCGTTAATCGAAAAAATTGAATCAACTAAGAAATTAACTGCCATTGATACTGCTCTCAATAGCAATGAACAACAAGGATGGCTGGATATCACTTATATAGATGAAGATTTGCGCATTGGCAGGGGAAACGAGGGCAGTGTGTTTGTTTTAAGTAAAGCATGAAATTTCAATCAATCAATAAATGAAACGTTTACGACCACATAAGTAATGCAATGAGTGCCACTTTGTCAAGAGCAAATTACACTTTTGGGGTTTGAGTCTTGATGAATTCAGGGTTGGGTTAAATATCTAGAGGGAGAAAACCAGAGAAAATGAGGATAATAGTTATTTCTTATTCCCTATCCCCCATTCTCGATTCCCACACATCTTGCAGGATTCGAGGGTAAAACCTCAAAAACGCTGTTGCTGATTAAAAGTATAATTTTGCCTTGCCCCCCAACCCCCAAAATTGGGGGAGAAAGATTATTTAAAGTCTCCCAAAATACCCCCAATATTGGGAATGACGGGGGTAGGAATAAATTCTGCCCTTCAATTGAGCAACGCTTTCAAAAAAAACCGGGTTTATTAACGAAAAATAAGGGTTTTGAGATTGAGATATTTGCAATCAAACCTGACAATTGCTGTAACGTAAGGGAAAATTTGCAACGCTTCAACCTATTTTTTTGTCAAAAATTATGTAATATAGAATACACACCACCCCTTTTCAAATTGACTCAAAGGGGGGTGAGATTTGTATTCCACTCAGCTGAGGGAACTATACAGCAACTTGCTCCCGGTTATGGGGTTCATCAAAATTAATGATTGGTCCTTTGGGAACAATGCGAGTAGGATTCACCTTGGGATGACTTCTGTAATAATGGCGCTTAATATGATCCATATTACAGGTTTCCTTGACTCCTGGAATTTGATAAAGTTCCTTGAGGTAATTCCACAAGTTGGGATATTCTACAATCCGAAGTACATTACATTTGAAATGGACATAATAAACTGCGTCAAAGCGGAACAAGGTGGTAAACAAACACCAGTCCGCTTCAGTAATTCTATCTCCGCAGATATAGCGTTGTTTTCCTAAAACTTCTTCCCAATGGTCCAGAGCAGCAAATAAATCTGTTACCCCTTCATCATATGCTAACTGACTAGCGGCAAATCCTGCCCGATATACACCGTTATTAATGGGTTGGTATATAGCATCAATAGTTTCCTCAATCACTGTTTGCAAATCTTGAGGATAGAAATTCACATCATTTTTGGCAAAATCCTCAAACTCTGTGTCAAGCATCCGGATAATTTCCCGGGATTCGTTATTGACAATTGTGCCAGTTTGTGTATCCCATAAAACTGGTACTGTTACTCTTCCACTGTAATTAGCATCGGCTAAAAGATATATTTGCCAAAGATAATTCGCCCCATTGACTGTATCAGGAATAGCCCCCGGTTCATCGGAGAATTCCCAGCTATTTTGGTCAATTTCCGCAGCAACTACCGACAAGCCAATGACATCTTGCAGTCCTTTTAACTGACGCATAATCGCGGTGCGACAAGCCCAAGGACAAGCCCAGGAAATATACAAATGATAGCGTCCTGGTTCCGCTTTAAAGCCACTGGAACCATCGGCTGTAATTTTGTTGCGGAAGGTGGTTGAGGGACGGATAAATCTTCCTTGGGAGTCTTCTTGATCCCGTTCGCTGATCCACTTACCATCCTTGAGAATTCCCAAGCCCATAATTTTCTCCTGTCAAAACAATAACGGGTAGACTGTATTTACCTTAACCATTACCTCACATTATTGCTTGAGATGCATTACTTAAGTAATTACAGCGAGTCACATATAATACTAATATTTCAATAATTATATTTATATAAATAATTAGAAGTGGGATGGGGGTCTTGCCCGTCCTAGTAAATTAGGCAGGCGAGACACCCACCCCACAACTAGAGCCTATGGCGCTTTTGACAGCAATCATTCGTCACTGTTAAGAATTTTTGGCACTTTGAAAAATTCACCTTCCTGTTCTGGGGCACTTTGGAGAATAGCTTCCCGATCCCCATAAGGTTGCAGGTCATCGGGTCGTGTGACATTTATAACTTCAATTGCCCTTGTTGTTGGGGGTACGTTGCTGATATCTAATTCACGCAGTTGTTCGATATAATCCAGAATGCTTCCCAACTGGGTGGTAAATTGTTCTTCCTCTTCTAGAGTTAATTCTAAACGTGCTAGATTGGCTACTTTGTGAACTTGTTCGCGGTCAATCATAATGATTAAAAGAAAACGTCAACTTGCATCCGTCCGGTGGTTTTTAACCAATTTTGAGCTTCGATGTAGTTATTGGGGGCTAAACGAATAGCTCTGATCCAGTAATCAGCGGCTTGATCAAAAAAGGCTTCCCCACCATCTTCGTCTCCGGCTTCCTTCGCTTTTTCCCCTTGGTAGTGGTAAATAACAGCAATGTTATTCAAGGCTTGGGGAAGACGGGGGTTGCACTCTAAAGACTGGTGATATAATTCTAAAGCTTTTTCGTGGTCGCCGTTGCTGGCATAAATTAGCCCCATGTTGTAGAGAATATAACCGCGATCGTTGGTGTCTTCTTCTAACTCTAAGGCTTGTTCGTAGTTTTCTAAGGCTTCGGCATATTCTCCTTCTGTCTGAGCAGACATTCCATCACGGTAATAAACAAAGGCTTCTTTAGCTCTCTTGTTTGCTGGCAGAAGTTTGAGAATTAGATCCGCCATGACGGTAAAGGACTTATCGATAAAGTTATCGTTTTTCTGGGTTCTGGGCATATCCGTCTCGGTAATTTTCGGCTAATGGCTGTAAGTGTTGTTTGATATCTGGCAGTGGGTTGCTTATTTATTAATTTAGCTGATTTATCGGCTCATCCCCTTTCCTCTATGGGCATCATACACCTAAAAACGGGAGGATGATAGTCCCGAAACATCTAGAACAAGAAATAAAATCAATTGATACAGATATGTTATTTATATTGGGGTGGAAATCTTATAGGACTTACGCAAAGAAACCGGGTTTCTATGAAAAATCGTTGGTTTTGTGAATAGATATTTACGAAAAAACCCGGTTTCTGGCTTCGGGTGCGTAAGTCCTGTCTTAGTTATTAAGTATTATTTATACTAGTACAGTACGGCGTAAATCAAGCAACAATTTATAAAACGTCAAAGCAAGAAAAAACAAGACTTTTGAATGAGTGAATTTTGAATGAGTGACTTTTGAATCAGTGACTTCCAAGGCAGCGGTACTAGCATTAGTCACTTCCAAAAAATATAAAAAATGAACATATGACACAAATCATACTTTAAGATATTTTATTAAACATCAAAATAAAAATATCTATTAGGGGTGAGGCACTACATTTATAAAAATATTCTTTGATATATTCGTTTTTGGGAAAATATATTGTAATTTTACTCTATGATGATTTATTATCAGTACCTTCAGCTTTACTTTATTATGAGATGAAACTGGTGAGATTGTATGATTTTTTACCTTCAGGTAATTGCTATAAGATACGTCTTTTATTGACACAAATTGCTATGCCCTTTGAGAGGGTAAATGTTGATATCCTAAAAGGCGAGAGTAGAACAGCAGAATTTTTAAGTAAAAACCCGATTGGGAAAATTCCTCTTTTAGAACTTGAAAGTGGGAAATACTTAGCAGAATCAAATGCTATTTTATTCTATTTGAGTGAAGGGACGGAATTTTTACCCTATGACCGATTTCTAAAAGCACAAGTATTGCAATGGCTATTCTTTGAACAGTATAGTCATGAGCCTTTTATTGCTACATCCAGATATTGGATTTCCATTCTTGGTAAAGGGGAAGAATATCAGGAGGAAATTGAGAAAAAACGCGAACCAGGTTATGCTGCTTTGCGGGTAATGGAAAACCATTTAAAAAGTCATAATTTTTTTGTGGATGAGCGTTATACCATTGCTGATATTTCCTTGTTTGCTTATACCCATGTAGCTGATGAAGGAGGATTTGATTTGACAAAATTTCCCGCTATTCAGGCTTGGATAAAAAGAGTCAAAAATCAACCAAGATACATTAGCATTACTGCAGAACAAGAAAATTATTGGAATTATCTTCCTCATGTTTCTTGAATGGATAATGGGTAATGGGTAATGGGTAATGGGTAATGGGTAATGGGTAATAGGTAATGGGTAATAGGTAATGGGTAAAATAACTACAAATTACCAGAATGCCCTCTTTTAAACCACGTCTATTTTGAAACCCATAGTTTTTTATTGACTGGTTTTTGTTCCCTATTCCCTTTTGACAAACTCCAGGTTTCGACTTGGACGAGGTTTAAATTACTGTCAAGCAAAATAATTGTTATGTCAACATAGCAAGTCTAGTGTGACTGAACTGAAGAGGACTTTTTGAATAGTATTTTTGTGAAGCGCGAATGGTTTTCTAATATTCGGGGAGACTTGCTAGCAGGTGCAGTAGTAGCGCTAGCGTTAATTCCTGAGGCGATCGCCTTTTCGATTATTGCTGGAGTTGACCCCAAAGTGGGGCTGTATGCCTCCTTTACAATGGCGGTAACCGTTGCTATCTTTGGTGGTAGACCGGGGATGATTTCCGCTGCTACAGGGGCTATGGCGTTGGTAATCGTTCATTTGGTGAAAGACCATCCACAATTTGGACTGCAATATTTATTTGCAGCTACAATCCTCACAGGGATTTTCCAAATTCTTTGGGGGTTAATTAAAGTTGGTCGTCAAATGAAATATGTCTCCCGTGCAGTAATGGTGGGTTTTGTCAATGCTTTGGCGATTTTAATTTTTAATGCCCAATTACCCCAACTCTATGAAGTTCCCTGGCAAGTTTATCCAATGGTAGCAGCAGGATTGGCGATTATCTATTTGCTACCTCGTGTGACAAAAATAGTTCCTTCTCCCTTAGTGGCGATTGTTGTGCTGACGGTAATTTCTAACACTATGGGAATTGACGTACCCACTGTTGGGGATATGGGTGAACTTCCTAGACAATTACCTATATTTGGTATTCCTCAAATCCCGTGGAATCTAGAAAGTTTGCAAATTATCATTCCCTATGCTGTGACTTTATCGGTGGTAGGGTTATTGGAATCTTTTTTGACAGCAAATGTGATCGATGACCTAACTGACACCCCCAGCGATAAAAATAAAGAAGCTCAAGGTCAGGGAATTGCTAACATTGTCACAGGCTTTTTTGGGGGAATGGCAGGATGTGCGATGATTGGTCAGTCAGTGATTAATGTTCAGTCTGGGGGAAGAACCCGTCTGTCTACTTTAAGTTCTGGGTTATTGTTACTGACTTTTATGTTAGTATTCGGTAACTATGTGGAAAAGATTCCCATGGCTGCCTTGGTTGCAGTGATGATTATGGTATCAATTGGAACCTTTAATTGGGGTTCCTTGAAGAATATTCGGATTTTGCCTAAAAGTGAAACACTGGTGATGTTAACAACAGTCATCATCACTATTTTTACTCACAATTTGGCAATGGGAGTTATAGTTGGTAGTGCTTTGAGTGCGGTTTTCTTTTCCCGGAAGATTGCCCAATTGGTGTTTGTTGATAGTTTATTGAATGAAGGTGGTACTATCAGAACCTATAAGGTTGCTGGGCAAATTTTCTTTGTTTCTGTGAATGATTTTGTAGCTGCATTTGATTTTCGGGAAGATTTGGAACAGGTAAAAATTGACTTAACCCAGGCTCATTTATGGGATCAATCATCTGTTGCAGCCATTGACAAAATCGTCCTCAAATTTCGTCGTAATGGTGCTGAGGTTTATTTATTGGGATTAAATGAAGCAAGTGCTACCTTACTTGATAAATTAGCGGTTCACGACAAAATAGAAGACCTAGGAAATCTTGCGAGTCATTAACAAATAGGTTGCAAAATATTCAAGGGACAACAGATTTACAAAGTAAAGTATCTGTGTCCATTTCCTTTTTTTAAAAATAATCACAGCAGCTAACATTTGTGTGAAATAAAGTTATAAACCTCGTCCAAGTCGAAAATTGGACTTTTTTAAAAGGGAACAGGGAATAGGGAATAGGGAATAGGGAACAGGAAACAGGGAATAGGGAATAGGGAACAGGAAACAGGGAACAGGAAACAGGAAACAGGGAACAGGGAATAGGGAACAGGGAATAGGGAACAGGGAACAGGGAAGAGGAAACAGGGAATAGGGAATAGGGAACAGGGAACAGGGAACAGGGAATGGGAAGATAGGAAACAGGAACAAAACCCTGTGAATAAAAAACTATGGGTTTAAAATGGGTTTAAAAATAGATGTAGTTTATCTGTGTACGTGGTTATATTATTTATTGATACAAGGAACTATAGGACTCTTATTTGATTTTTGAAAAAAGCTCAGTACATTTTCTGTTAAGAGTTCCCCGTTAAGAGTTCCCTATCTTCACGAAGAATTAAGACTGCGTCACTGACAAATGACCAATGACAAATGACAAATTACAAATAACAAATGAATTATGAAAAATATACTACTTTGTACTGATGGTTCTAATTTTGCTCAGATTGGTTATGGATACGCTGCTTGGATAGCAAAGGGTATGGATGCTTCGATTGAAGTTTTGTATGTAACTGATACTAGTAAAGAGAAAGCGGTTCAAGCAAGAGATTTTAGCGGCAGAATTGGTGTTGGTTCCTATCAAAAGCTATTGGAGAAATTAGTTGAAATAGAAAGGGAAAAAGCCAAGATTAACCACGAAATGGCTAAAATTATTTTGGAAGATGCTAAAAGTTTTTTAATTGAACATGGAGTTGAAAAAGTTCATCTCACCCACCGCACGGGTTTTTTAGTAGATAATTTACATGATTTTGAAAAAGAAGCAGATTTAATTGTCCTGGGAAAACGGGGAGAGACTGCCGATTTTGCCCCGGAACATTTAGGGGCAAATATGGAGAGAATTGTACGTTCTAGCCATAAACCATGTTTGGTTACTTCTAGGGATTATCATCCCATAGAGAAGATTTTATTGGCTTATGATGGAGGTAAAAGTTGTCAGAAAGCACTGGAATTTATAGTAGATTCTGCTGCATTTAAAGGTTTAGAATTACATATTCTGACTATAGCCAAAAAACATGATATGGCAACTGCGCAAGAAATTCTAAATACTGCGGAAGCAAAAGCGCGGGAAGGTAGTTTTGAACCAATATGTCAGACGTTAGATGGAGACACGGAAGATTTAATATCTGAATATGTGGATAACAATAATATTCATTTCCTAATTATGGGTGCTTATGGACATAATCGCATTCGTCATCTAGTAATTGGAAGTACTACAGCGCAAATGCTACGTCGTTGTCATATCCCCGTTTTATTGTTTAGATAATGTGGTGAGGACTTAAATGTTCAAAGAACAAAAAATATGAGAATCAAGACTAAAGTCGTCACTAAAAACAGACATAAATACCTGGACAAAAATTTTGTGAAGTGAGTTAATAAATGTAAAAGTCCTGAATACCTGACTGTTCTCTGTTCCCCGTTCCCTGTTCCCTATTCCCTATTAGACATCTGGTGAAAAAGAATGTTCCAGACGTAAAATTTTACGTCTGGAACAAGGGTTGTAGCTGACGCATATTTAATTTCCACCAGATGACTATTCCCAATTCCCAATTCCCAATTCCCAATTCCCTGTTCCCTATTCCCTGTTCCCCAATTTCAACAGTCAATGTTAGTTTTGTCCGACTACTTATTTATCTTATGACACAACGACTTACTCAAGAACAATTAACACAAATTATCGCGGAAGTAGAAAAACTGAAAGCGCGAGAGGAAGCTGAACTTGACAGGAAACAAGTTGAAGAAATTTTGCAGGAATTAAATTTACCACCTGAGTTACTAGATGATGCGTTAATGCAGGTACAGCGCAAACAAGCTTTACAAGCACAGGAAAAACGTAAGAAATGGATAATTGGGGGTTTAGCTGCACTTTTAGTTGTAGTTATTGGCTTTTCGCTATTTTCTATCGAGCAGTATAACTCTGTTATAGCTCGCGTTCAAGCACAAGAGGATCGTGTTACTTTAGTAGAGGATAATGGTAATAACCTGAAAGTAATTGAACGTCAAAGTAATCCAGAAGTTTTTTATCGTGTTACCTTAAAAAATTCTCCTCTAGATAAGAAATTGCAACTCTCCTGTGATTGGATTAACCCTAGTGGTGAAGTAGTTAAACAAAACCGCTATCAAACGCGAGAGATTACCACTTCTGTTTGGAATACCTACTGTCGCTATACTATTCCTACTGTCGCACCTACGGGAAATTGGCAAGTACGAATGTTCTTAAATAATCGTCAACTTAGTCAAGCCGATTTTGAAGTAAAGTAGTAGTCATAAACTGAGTACACCAGAACAGATAAAAGCGTGTTTTCTTCACTCATAACTCCTAACTCCTGTACAGATGTGACATATCGCGTCTGGAACAACTCTTAAGTCTTAACTCTTAACTCTTAACTCTTAACTCTTAACTATTTTCAAGCTAGTCCATTATGGACAATATTTCACAAACTCGTCCCCATCAATTTATCGGATATTGGGGTTACGGTTGTCAGGAAAAATTAGAGGATTTATTAAATAAAGTTGTCAGCGACTATCAATTCACTAAAGCGAAATATAGCTATAAAAAGATAGAGAATCAGATTTCTCAACCCATATGGAATGTTATTTATATCTCTGATTTCTTTTCTCAATTAGACTATAAATCAGAGAATTCATTTTTAGATGAACAAATTGCTAGTATCTCTGCATCTGGAATCAAAAATTTACCTGATGCTTGGGTAAATATAAAAGAAAATGGTGACTTAATTTTAGGAAGAGAACCCTTTGGAAAAGTACCCTTATATTGGACTCAGCAAGGAGAGGTAATTTGGTTTGCATCCAGATTGCAGCTACTATTACCCATTGTGGAAAACCCCGAGGTAAACATTGCTGGTTTATATACTTATAACTGTTTTTCCTATGTTTCTACTCCCCTCACACCTGTAAATCAAATATTTACTGTAAATGCAGGTGTGGAGATGATTTGGCAAATTTATCCCCAATCTCACATAATTTCTCAGCCAAAGTCTAAACAAATACTCAAATGGCGAGAATCTACGGAACAAATTGAAGATGAAGAAACAGCGATTTCTCAATTACAAACCTTACTTCAAAATGCGATTCATCGACAAACAGAGGACTTAAGAGATGAAACTGTAGGGGTTTTTCTCTCTGGTGGCTTAGATTCTTCTGTGGTAGCAGCTTTATTAGTACAAGCAGGGGTAAAGGTACGCGCTTATACTCTCGATTTCGGTACTGCGGGAATTCCAGAATATCCCTATGCTGAACAGGTAGCTGAGTTTCTCAATATACCATTAACAAAAGTTGCAGCAACACCAAATAAGATAAAAAAAGTACTTATATCCACCGTAAAAGCTCTAGATATGCCCTTTGGGGATGGGGTGACAGTTCCCCTGTATCTTCTATATCAAGCTGCTAAGGAAGAAACTCAGATAATTTTTAACGGTGAAGGAGGAGATCAACTATTTGCAGGTTGGACAAATAAACCTTTAATTGCAGCATCTGTCTATCAAGGAGAACACTCACAAGGTCAACAAACATTTATACAGCAATATTTGCGTACATTTCACCGTCTTTGGGGTTATGAAGCGCAAGTGTATCACCCGGAAGTTTACGCACAAATACAAAATTTGCACCTGGAAGATTGGTTACAAACAGCCCTTGATGAAGAATTGTGTCCATCCTTGTTACATCGCCTCAGACGTGCAACCCTAATGTTAAAAGGGGCACAAAATATCCATCCCCGTGCGACAAATTTGGGTTTTGCTCATGGTTTATTTGTGCGATCGCCTTTTTGTGATTTACCATTAGCACAGTGGACATTCCATTTGTCTGGGAAACTCTGTTTACAGGGAGCATGTGAAAAATATATCCTGAAAAGAGCCGTAGAATATTTGTTACCACCAGAAATTATTTGGCGACAAAAACGAGGGATGGGAGTCCCCTTGACTTCTTGGTGTTTCCATGAATTTTGGCATGATTTGGGAACTTGGTTGAATCCTGGTATACTTCGTAGCGAGAACCGTTTTTATCCTGATATTGCAGTCAAAATTATTGTAGGTGAACTAGGAGGGGGTATTCAAGGTAGACGCATTGGTGAGATACTTTGGTTACTCATTATATGGGAAATTTGGCGAGTACAAGTGTTAGGAGAACAGTTAGGTAAAAAGTCTGGGAATCATCCCTTTTGGTTACCTCATTGGTTATGGAAGAATTACAAGAAGTGGAGAGAGTTATAACTTAAAAGTTAGAAGTTACAAGTTATAAGTTGGGAATTAGGAGTTAGAAGTTAGTAGTTAAAAGCTGGGAATTAGGAGTGGGAAGTTATAAATTGGGAATTACGAGTTAGAAGTTAGAAGTTAGGAGTTAGTAGTTAAAAGCTGGGAATTAGGAGTTGGAAGTTATCAATTGGGAATTACGAGTTAGAAGTTGGGAGTTAGAACTTAAAAGTTAGAAGTTAGTAGTTAAAAGTTGGGAATTACGAGTTAGGAGTTAGTAGTTGGGAGTTAGAACTTAAAAGTTAGGAGTTAGAAGTTAGTAGTTAAAAGCTGGGAATTAGGAGTTGGAAGTTATCAATTGGGAATTACGAGTTAGAAGTTGGGAGTTAGAACTTAAAAGTTAGAAGTTAGGAGTTAGTAGTTAAAAGCTGGGAATTAGGAGTTGGAAGTTATCAATTGGGAGTTATAACTTAAAAGTTGGGAATTACGAGTTAGGTAATATCTTGCACCATTTTCAACAAGCACGGAGAAACCGGGTTTATCAACGAAAAATTAGGGTTTTGGCAACTCAATATTTGGAATAAACCCGGTTTCTGACCCTGATGCAAGATGTGTGTTAGGAGTTGGAAGTTATCAATTGGGAATTAGAAGTTAAAAGCTGGGAATTAGAACTTAAAAGTTAGAAGTTAAGAGTTAGTAGTTAAAAGTTGGGAATTAGGAGTTGGAAGTTATCAATTGGGAGTTATAACTTAAAAGTTGGGAATTACGAGTTAGGAGTTGGAAGTTATCAATTGGGAGTTATAACTTAAAATTTAGAAGTTAGGAGTTAACAGTTAATTGTTGGGAGTTAGGAGTTATAAATTTTTAATTTTTAATTTTTAATTGTTTTTGGGAGTAATGAGGGTGGAGTTAGGAAAAGAAAAAATAAATGATACTCTTTTTTCCAGAAAAGTTGCTGAAGAATTGCTGAGTATCTATGGTTCTCCTCTCTATGTTTATGATGCGGTAAGTCTGCATCGAACTATTGAATGCATCACCAAAGCCATTTCTTATCCCCGCACTCAATTCCACTTTGCTAGCGTCACTAACGGTAACGTCGCATTGCTGCAAATTTTTCGGAATGCTGGTTGGGGACTCCACGCTAATACCCCAGGAGATATTTATTTAGGACTTGAAGCTGGTTTTAACCCCAGTCAAATTGTTTATAGCGGTAGCAATTTAAATCGCGCTGAGATGGAACAAGTTCTACATTGGGGAGTAAACACCCTTAATTTCGATAGTATCCCTCAATTACAGTTGTGTTGTGAAGTTGTGGTTCAAAAGGGTATATACAATTCTCCATTCCGTCTTGGTTTGCGCTTGAATTTACCAGAAATAACTGGAGACAGTCGCATTGGTGTACGTCCAGAAGAGTTTATAACTGGATTAAATATTACTAATAAAGCTGGTTTGAAACTCAGTGGTTTGCATTTTTATCGGGGAACTGGAACTAACGCGACAAATGCTTTTACTCAGATAATTGATAAAGTTATTACTACCGCACAGATGTTACCAGATTGGGAATATTTAGACTTTGGTGGTGGTTTTGGTTATCCTTACCGTCGTGGTGGTGCAAGTTTTGATTGGCAAGAATTTGGTAGAAAAATAACTGAAAAAATAAATAATTTAGAAAGTAAAAAGATTGAGTTGATAATTGAACCCGGACGTGCTGCAATTGCTAAATGTGGTACTCTTTTAGCACGGGTTGTTTCGGTAAAATGGCAGGATAGTAAACAAATTGTAGGTGTTGATAGTACCGTTGCTAATCTGTCAGTCCCTTCAGTTCATGGAGGGTATCGAGAAATTATTACTTATCAACAAAATACTAAAATTGCTAATTCTCAGACATATATAACTGATGTTTGTGGAAATACAACTTACTCCCGTGATTATTTAGGTAAAAACTGTCAATTACCAGCTTTAGAAATAGGTGATATTATTGCCATTTTAGATGTAGGTGCTTATGGATATGCAATGTCATCTCATTTTTTGCATCGTCCTAAACCAGCAGAAGTATTGCTAGAAAATGATAAACATCGTTTAATTCGCAAACGAGAAGATTACAGTATTTTGTTAAGCAATCAGGTGTTTAGTTTAAATAGGTCATAGGTCAATAATATGAAATGTATTCGATGTGGAACTGATAATAATTTAAAAGATAGAACAGCAAATCAAGGACGCTGTAAAAATTGCAGTCATCCATTTGTGTTTGAACCAACCACTATGGGTGCTATCAAAATTACAGACCCAATGTTTGCGAAAGCTATAGAAAAGATTTCTGTCAATAACACTTTGTTTTTTACTCCTAAACAATTATTCTATTTTTTAGATAACCGTTTAAAAAGAAAGTTTTTTAATTTGTTCGGTTTAGTATTTTTATATCTATTTTTTAGTTTTTGGACAACAGGTTTTATTGGAGGTATTCTCTCCACTTTTTTTGGGGAAAATGCTTTTATATTTGTACTTATCATTTTTAATCTGGGTTTTATTATATTGTTGTTTCACCAAACTACCTCTCGAAAACTGGAGAATAAAACTAGAAAAACTGCTGCTAGAGGTTTACAGCTTTTAGGAGTAACAATCTTGGCTGTAGGAATATTTTCTAGTACTTTGCTTCTCAATTCATTTACACTTTTTACAATTAGTGTAATTTTGGGAATGCTGTCAATATACTTAGGATTTAGACAGCTAAATAAAACGGGATTAGAACAAGATTTTTTATTTGATAACAGTCAATTTCAAGAATGGTTAAATCGATGGCAGCAAATTAATGGTTCAATTAATAATATACTACCTGCACCACGGGAACAAACCTTACCAGCAAACATAAATCCTGATATTACAGCTTATAGTTTTGATAGATTAGTTGTATGTGATAGTGCGAATCTTGCTCAAATTTTAATTGCTAATAATTTCCACTTTGAAAATAATTGTGCCATTCTCAGCATTACTGGCTATCCTCAAAGTATATTTGCAACTACCATGGAAATGCTGCGTCGTAACCCTAACCTAGAAGTATATGCTTTCCATGATTGTAGTCCCAGAGGAGTCAGTTTAATTAACAATCTTGGTACTAGTTCCCAATGGTTTGCAGATAGTAATATAACGATTATTGATGTAGGATTAACACCCCGTCAAATTATCGCTACTAAGCGGGGAATGTTTATTCAAACTTCTACAGATTCAGCACAAATAGCTAGACAATTATCCCCAGAAATTAAAGAGAGTTTATCTGCTGAAGAATTACAATGGTTGGAATCAGGAAAATTTGTAGAATTGGAATCTTTTACACCCCAAAGACTGATTCAAGTATTGAATAAGGGTATTGCAGGTGTAAGAATTGGTGATAATAGTAGTTTATTTGTGGAAGACAATACAAGCAGTGGTAGTTACTATATAGAGAGTTTTGGGTGATTTATAGCGGATTGCAATAGACATAGGAATGGAAATTAATTATGCGTTACCTAAAATCTTTGTAGAGACGTAGCATTGCTACGTCTCTACATTTTTTCGTCTCTACATTTTTTATCTTTATCTTGTACAAGATTCACAAGCTAACCATAGTAACAAGTAAGCTTTATAGAGATTGAATTTTATCTTCTATTTTTAGATTAATTTAATTTATGGACGGGTCTAATTATGTGTGGCATTATTTTTTTAATTAGTATTAGATTCCCAAATTCTTAAAAAAGTCGGGAATCTGGACAGGAAAAAATTTCACTATTTGGAGTCTTTATTTGGAGTCTTTTCCTTGTAACCATATTTCTAAACTTACTAATAACCACAACTTGACACCATAACGTCCCCAAGTATCACCCCGATAATCTAACCAGTTGCGGATAAGAGATTGGTTCAAATAAGAAGAAATTTCTGCTTGAGGATTCAGTAATAAATTTCTAGCTTTCCTTTGCCAATATTTACGAAATCCTAGTTGTACGGGAACCATCATCCCACTTTTAGGACGATTAATAATTATATCCGGGAGAATATCTCTAACTGCTTGTTTGAGAACAGCTTTTTCTTCCACACCAGACAATTTATATTGCGGTGGAATTTGCATACTCAATTCTACCACTCGTTTATCAAATAATGGAGACAAACCATGCAAACCCGCAGCTTGAGTTAAATTATTAACCTTAGTTAAAATGTGGTCAGCACCTTTAAATTTAATATTAATTGCCATTAAGCGATTCAGATAATTCATGTCAGAATTTAAATCATTATCAAAAACATGAGATGCTGTTTCTATCCCTCGCCAAATTTCCGGTTTTAACAACTGTGGTAAATGATTAGCACACTTTTTAAAAGACATTAAATATGCTGATAATTTATCTTGATTGCTAACCGAACTATATAAACTATTCATTAACATCGGTTGATTTTTGGGTCCCCCAAAACAAGGGTCACCTCCTTCACCATTTAACACAACTTCTACATCTTTTCTTGCTAATTTTCCTAATAAGAAATTAGGCACTGTTAGAGGGTCACCAATAGGATTATCTAAATATGCCATAGTCTCTGGTAGACTTTCCCACATATCCTTAAAAGTAATTTCTAAAATGTGATGTTGAGTATGGCAATATTTGGCTACTAAACTAGAAAATTCTAACTCATTGGGACAGTCATTTCCAAAATGAATTGAGTAAGTATAAACTGGTTGGTGATGAAATTTTGCTGCTAATGCCGTAATACTGCTAGAATCTAAACCACCAGAGAGAAATACACCCACAGGTTGCTGATTTGGTAAATATTCTTGAATAATTTTATCTAATAAAAAACGCAGCTTTTCTCCATGCCATTCTAAATGTTTATCTGCTGCTTGAATATTTTCTTTAACTTGCCAATAACTTGTAACTTTCTCTTCCGGAAACTGCAAAATATATCCCGGACGAACTTCTTTGATATCTTCCCATAACGTCTGTTCTCCAGGTACAAAAGCACAACAAAGATAATCCCGCAAAGCCACCAAATCTAAATCATGGGAACGATATGGGGAAAGACTTTTCATCTGAGGAGAAATCCACCGCACCGTACCCTTAGTAGTGTAGTAAAGAGTACGCGCACCTACAGAGTCTCTAATACACCATAATTTTTGTGTGTTGCGATCGCAAACTACTAGTGCAAACATCCCCACTAATAGTTTTAGACATTCACATCCCCACCTCTGCCAAAGTTCAGCAATAATCTGGGATTCAGTACCCGTAAATCCTGACGGTTCGATTCCCAATTTGCCCAGTAACTCTACTTTGTTACTTAACCATAAGTCTCCAATGACAACAAATTCTTCTTTGGGACTGATTGCTATTTTTCTCTTATCTGCTGAGACAATAGCAAAGTTTTTATCTCTAAATGCTACATTTTCAGCCAGTGAATCTACTAAGCCCCAAGCCACCTGCCAGCTTGATTTTAAGTTCAGAGAATCAATTTTTGATTTAGGAGTTTGGAAGGGATTAAATAACATGAAAAATAATCTAACTATCCAGATCAATTTCAATTAATTTTTGCCGAGAAGACAAACCAGATTTAATACGCACATAAGACTTAGGAACATCAAATTTATCAGCCAAAACTTTGATTAATTCTGTATTAGCCTTACCATCAACAGGTAGAGACTTTAAATATACAGTTAAACTACCATCATCTTCTTCTAAAATTCTCGGATTTTTAGAATTTGGTTTAACTTTTACTCTTTTTTGCATTGTTTCTTGACTGTAAGTTACAGCAGAGATTTTTGAACAATTTTAGTTTTCGTTATATACTAATTCCAGAAAAACCGCTGCCCATCTACAGTTTTTTCTGCCTTTCTATACCCTGTCAAGAGTTACCCTACCCTTTGATTACTGCTGATCATGAGGAATCGAAGTAAAGGACTGATTATTCTTTTTGACAATAAAATTTATTAATTGATAGATTTGACGATAGGGCAATTTACAAGTAAATGAGGTACAAAACTAATTATTCAAATTATTGTGGGATGGGCATCCTTGCCCGTCCAATTGTACTTCACGAAGACGAAATCTGCTGTATTTAATCATGTTTGACTATATTTGTGTTGAATGTTTGTCATACATCATCATTTTACAACTGCATCATTGTTTCACATATTTATGATAGCGGTTTTGAGTTGAGTGTAGACGCACAGGGTCACCTCCCTACGGGTGGTAGACAAATTTTATCTCAATCAGGCTAAAACCACCCCTGTGCTTTTTCCCTCTGTCATTGGGAGAAGGGTTAGGGAACCGTAGCGACTGCAGTGTTGAGGTAAACACAGGGGTGAGGTGATCCTCTCTATTGCGCAAACGGTGAAAACCGTTGTATTTTCATGAGTTTTTTTATGAGTTATAAGATTAGTTTTATGAGTTGGAGAGACTACAAACACAGTTAATATAAAACATAGGTAGATTAATAGGTACCAAGAAATTAAAATTTTCTGGAAACAAAGGAGTCAACCATGAGTGTAAAAAATTACCAAGTTATCTTTGATGAATTGTTCGATCAATTGTTTGAAAACGTAGAGAGAAAGGGTATAACAGCCCAAAGTTCAATGAAAAATGAATTATCACAGATAACTAAAAAAATGTCCCAACTTATTGCCAAGTCATGGCTACCAGATGGTAAAGAAATCAAGGAAATATTTTTATATGGTTCACAAAAAGATATTCAAAAAATGCTGAAAGACAATGGGATTGAACTTCCAGAGTTAGGAGATCAACCAACAGAAATTAGGATAGACTGGGATACTTTTTATGGAAAAGTAGAAGATAAGACAATAGGAGGAGAAAAATTTTGGGAATGGACAATAGCATATCCTCCACGACCTTACTATGATGTCACAGATGAAGAGTTAAAAGCATGGGTTAATAATGACGACCCCAAAACAACAGTTCCTGAAACACCTTATATACCCCTTACTTTTTGATAAAGCTTTTTTAGGTCATATCTTGCACCATTCGAGGGTAAGCATGGAGAAACCGGGTTTATCAACGAAAAATTAGGGTTTTGACAGGTCAATATTCCCAATAAACCCGGTTTCTGACCCACGTGCAAGATGTGTGTTAGGTGACTATTGGTCTTTCCTAGAAACACAAGCTTATAACTGAATTTGACTTTATCAAAAATGAAGAACTTTGTGTTTTTTTTGTAGGGCAATGGGGAAAGCTAAGAACCGGGTTGATTGGAAATCTCTCTGCTTCAAAACCTTCATCTTTCTTCCTTTATCTTTCTTGCACTACTGTTAATAATTTCCTGTTCCCTGTTCCCTATTCCCTATTCCCTATTCCCTATGCTTTGTGTTTATAAAACAAGTTCATTAAAATTGATTTTTGAGAGAAACAAAAACTATTCCCTTTACCAAGTTTGTTCCTTGTATAGTTATGCTTAATAAACCGAGGTTTAAACGCTGTTTTAATGTTGAAATTTTAGAACCAGATTGCGTTTTTCTTGTTTCGGAAAAAGATTCTTTTTTGCTCAAGGGTCGCCTATATGAATTATTAACACCTTTACTTGATGGCGAACACAATGTTGACGAAATTGTTGAGGAAGTTATCCCATATTTATTACCAGAAAAAGCATCTGCTCAAGATTTTATCTCTGCTGGTGCCCATGTTTATCATGCTTTAATGCAGATGGAACAGAAGGGTTACATAATTGAAAGTGATAATAACATTTTGCCATATACTCTCACAGCTTTCTGTGAAAGTTTGAATGTTGACCCCAAATATGCCTATGAACAATTACAAAAAACCAAAGTTTCAGTGCAGACTTTTGGTGCTGTTTCCAAATCAGAATTTATTGCCACTCTTGAATCTTTACATATCCAAGTATCAGAATCCGGAGACATAGAAGTAGTCTTAAGTGATGACTATCTTCAAGAAGGTTTGGATATTTGTAATCAAAAAAACTTGCAAGCTAAACGTCCTTGGATGTTAGTTAAACCAGTAGGAACAATTGTCTGGATTGGTCCAATATTTGGTTCCCCAAAAGCAGGTTGTTGGGATTGCCTTGCCCAACGTTTAAGATGGAATAGACCTGTAGAAGAATTTATCCAGAAATACAAAGGTATTTCAACCTATCCTCCCTCATCTACTTTGCTTCCTTCTACCTTGCAAACTGCATTAGGAATAGCTGCAACAGAATTATTTAAATGGATTGTCTGGGGAGAGAATAAACGCCTCAATGGAATTATAATGACTTATGATACTTTATCTTTACAGACAAGAAATCACATTTTAGTTAGGCGTCCACAGTGTTTTAGCTGTGGAGAATTCAGGTTAAATCAAGAACCTCTACCCATAATTTTAGGAAGCAGGAAAAAAACTTTTGTGGCAGATGGAGGTCATCGTTCTTGCTTACCAGAAGAAACCCTGAAAAAATATCAACACCTGATTAGCCCCATTACAGGAATTACAACAGAAATAGAAAAAGTATTTACAGGGTCAGATATTTTAAACAATACTTATGTAGCGAAACATTTTTCTTCGACAATTAATTATTCTTCTATAATTAATAATATTACAAAATTAGATAATTTCCCAGCCTCTAGGCAAAATGTCAAAGGTATAAGTGCTGGTAAAGGGAAAACGGAACTGCAAGGCAAAGTAAGTGCTTTATGCGAAGCAATTGAGAGATATTGTGGGGTTTTTCAAGGGGATGAAATTAGGCAAAAAGCTAGTTATAAACAAATGGGAGATAAAGCCATTCATCCCCACATATTAATGAATTTTAGTCCAGAACAATACAAAAAACGTCAACAATGGAATGGAATTTGTGCCAGCATTTCTCAAACAATTCCAGAACCTTTTGATGAGGAACAAGAAATTGAATGGACTCCTGTTTGGTCTTTAACTGAGTCAGAATTTAAGTATGTACCCACCGCTTATTGTTACTTCGGTTATCCACAATTGGTAAAAGCTAATTGTTGGGCTGATAGCAATGGCTGTGCTGCTGGCAATACAATAGAAGAGGCTATACTACAGGGTTTTATGGAGTTAGTAGAGCGAGATTCTGTTGCCTTGTGGTGGTATAATCGCCTCAAAAGACCAAAAGTAGATTTAGATAGTTTTGATGAGCCATATTTTCAAGCTATCAAGAATTATTATTCTTCTTTAAATCGAGACCTTTGGGTTTTAGATATTACCAATGATTTGCATATACCAAGTTTTGTCGCTATTACTAGGAGAACAGACCGAGAGGTAGAAGATATTGTCCTGGGTTATGGTGCCCATTTTGATGCGAAAATAGCTATTTTAAGAGCAATAACTGAGGCAAACCAGATAATTCCAGCAGTATTATTAGCTAATGCTGATGGTAGTACCCAATACTCTTTATCCTCAGATAAATTAGCCTTAGACTGGTGGAAAAATGCTACAGTCAAAAATCAGTCTTATTTAGTTCCTGATGAAAGCCTGACTCCAAAGGTGTGTGATGATTATTCTTATATTTATAATGATGACTTGTATCAAGATGTCATGGCTTGTAAGCAAATTGTAGAAAAAAATAACATGGAAATATTAGTTTTGGAGCAGACACGTCCTGATATTGGACTAAAGGTTGTCAAAGTAATTGTTCCGGGAATGCGCCATTTTTGGAGGAGGTTAGGTTCAGGAAGACTTTATGAAGTTCCAGTTAAATTAGGTTGGTTGGAGAAACCACTACAAGAAAATCAACTCAACCCATTTTCAATGTGGATGTAAGCTACTGAATTTTCATTTACATCAGCTATTGTCGGATTCTATTAATATATCGATTCTCCTATGCTAAAGAAATATCAAATTATAGATGCAGACTCCCATGTTTTGGAACCAAATCATATCTGGAAAAATTATCTAGAACCTGCGTTTCAAAGTTTTGCACCATCCCCGAACTTTAGAATTAAGGGAGAGAAAATTTATCATAAAATTTCTGATGAAATTAAGATTGAGGGGGTGAAGCAGATTATGGATTCTCACCCTTTATCTGTACTCAATGAATTTGACTCCGAATCCCATGTCCGAGCAATGAAACAAATGGGAGTTGATGTATCATTTATTTATCCAACTTATGGATTATGGCTTTTAGCAATTGATACAATGACACCACAAGTTGCTGGAGCATTTACCCGTGCTTACAACAATTGGTTATTAAATTTTTGTAGTTATAATCCTCAAATTTTAAAAGGAGTTGGAGCTATTAGTCTTCATGCTCCTGAGGAGATGGTGTTAGAATTGCATCGAATAGTGGAGTTTGGTTGGAAGGCTATTTGTTTACTGCCCAATCCGGTCAAAGGACGTTTACTGAGTGACCCCATCTATGAAGATTTTTGGGCTGAATGTGAGAAATTAGGCATAGCTGTAGGTCTGCATACAGCTGCTCATAGTCGTTTACCAACTACTGGTGCAGATAGGTTTAATAGCCATTTTGCCATACATGCTTGTGCCCATCCTATGGAACAAATGATGGCACTATTAGCATTAATAGAAGGAGGTGTGTTAGAGCGTTATCCTAAACTTAAAGTTGGATTTTTGGAATCAGGTTGTGGCTGGTTACCTTACTGGTTATGGAGACTAGATGAGGAGTACAATAATACACAATGGGAAGTTAAAGAAAATGTAAAAATAAAACCTTCCGAGTATTTTCGTCGTCAATGTTTTATTGCCATTGAACCTTCTGAACCTTATTTAGATAAATTAATCGAGTATATTGGTTCTGATAATATACTGTTTGGTTCTGATTACCCCCATACTGATCATAGACCAAAAATTGTTGAGGAAGCAGTGGCACTTCAGGAATGCTTACCCAAAAAAACCATGCAAAAGATTCTCTGGGATAACCCCGCTCGTTTTTACGGATTGGATTGAAAATTGACGCTGTATTCTGGCTTTTATCTAAAATAAATGCCAAAGTTTTTATTAGTACAATTGGGAGAGAATAAAACTACCATTTATAAATTAGGACTGATGATATTAGAGGTGATTTATAAAGTGAATGTTAAGACTTAAGAAACCGGGTTTCTTCGAGACTAAGTACGATAATATTTGATACTTCACCCAGAGAAACCCGGTTTCTAACTACGTCCATAGACTTAATATTTACTTTATAAATGGTCTCTTATCATAATCCCTGACTAGGAATAAAATAATATCTCAGGTGCGTAAGTCCTAAAAATATTCAAATTAGAATAAGTAATTGGAAATAAACACAACTATATTACGAAACGTAAATAAAGAGTGAAACCTTTACCAATGACAAATGACCAATAACAAATAACAAATGACAAATGACAAATGACAAAGGCTACAAACTTATAGAAAAACTATGTGAAAGTCAAAATTCAATTATTTATCGTGGCTATCAGCAAGCAAACAACCAATCCGTTATTCTGAAAATCCTTAAACAAGCTTATCCCCCACCAGAAAAAATAGCATGGTTCAAACGAGAGTATGAAATTACCAAAAACTTAAATCTCAGGGGAGTAGTAGATGTCTACAGCTTGGAAAACCAAGAAAACTGCTGGGTAATGGTAGTGGAAGACTTTGGTGGAGAATCCCTGGAAAAGCTATTGCCAAATCAAGGATTTTCCTTAGCTGAATTTCTCTTTCTTGCCATTGAGATTGTTGATATTCTTGGTCACGTGCATCAAATGCAGATTATGCACAAAGATATTAATCCATCCAACATTGTTTTCAATCCCAAAACTAGTCAAATCAAGCTCATCGACTTTGGTATTTCAACGATTCTTTCCCGAGAAACCCCTTGCTTAAGGAACCCAAATCAGCTAGAAGGAACTTTAGCTTATATATCTCCAGAACAAACAGGACGCATGAATCGGGTTATAGACTATCGTACCGATTTTTATTCCTTGGGAGCTACTTTTTATCATTTATTAACAGGACAATTGCCTTTTGAGATTGTGAATGTAATGGAGTTGGTACATTCACATATTGCTAAACAGCCTCATCCACCTCATGAACTTAAACCAGAGATTCCCCAACAAATCTCGGACATTGTGATGAAATTAATGGCTAAAAATGCCGAAGATCGTTATCAATCAGCCTACGGTCTTAAACTTGATTTACAACAATGTTACAGACAATGGCTATCCACAGGAGAGATTAGCCAATTTTTTTTGGGTCAACAGGATATTTCAGATAGATTTTTAGTTGCTCAAAAATTATATGGACGAGAAAAGGAAATTCAAGCATTGTTAGCTGGTTGCGAACGTGTTAGCCAGGGAAGTAGCGAAATGATGCTGGTTTCTGGGTATTCTGGTATTGGTAAGTCTACTGTAGTGCAGGAAGTATATAAGCCAGTTACACAGCAACAAGGTTATTTTATTTCTGGCAAATTCGAGCAGTTCCAAACAGATATTCCATATTATTCCCTAGCACAAGCTTTTCGTTCTTTAGTTCGACAGCTTTTGACTGAAAGCGAGAGTCAAATAGCTGTTTGGAGAGAAAAACTGTTAGTTGCTTTACATGAGAATGGTCAGGTGATCGTCGATTTGATTCCTGAAATAGAACTGATTATTGGTTCTCAACCACCAATGTCTGAATTGGCTCCTACAGAAGCCCAAAATCGCTTCAACCGAGTCTTTTTAAGCTTTATTCAGGTATTTACTCAGCCAGAAAATCCACTGTTTCTATTTTTAGACGATTTACAATGGGCTGATAGAGCTTCACTGAAATTAATCCAATTGCTGATGTCTGCACCAGATAATCATTACTTATTTGTGATTGGTGCCTATCGGGATAATGAAGTAAATGAAACTCATCCATTGATGTTAACTCTGGAGGAGATTTATAAAGCCAAAGTTATTGTCAATCATATACATTTAACTTGTTTGGATTTATTTGATATTAATCAGTTGATTGCTGATACTGTCAAATCTTCGCCAGATAAAACTATGCCATTAGCTGAGTTGGTATTGGCAAAAACTAACGGCAATCCTTTCTTTATTAATGAATTTTTAAGTTTAGTTTATAGAGAAGAACTGCTTACACCTGACTACAATCATGGAGGATGGCAGTGGAATTTGCAGGGAATTAAAACTCAGAATATAACTGAAAATGCTGCCGAACTAATGGTTAAGAGGATAGAAAAGTTAAATGAAGATACACAAAAAACTTTAAAATTGGCAGCTTGTATTGGTAATCAACACGACCTGCAAACCTTAATTACTGTTTCTCAACAATCTCCTCAGGACATCGTCAAACATCTTTGGTTAGGGATAACTGAAGGAATTATTTTGCCTTTAAGTGATGTCTACAAGTTGATAGAATTTGATGTTGAAGGTTTGCTAGATCAAGTTACTGTTAAATACAAGTTTGCTCATGACCGAATTCAACAAGCGGTATATTCCCTAATTCCCGAAACTGACAAAAAACTTATCCATTTGCAAGTGGGACAACTGCTGTTGCAGAATACACCATTAGATCGACTAGAGCAAACAATCTTTGATATTGTTAATCAACTTAATTTGGGTAGAGAGTTAATTAATCAGCAACCAAAGCGAGATGAATTAGCCCAATTAAATTTAATCGCAGGTAAGAAAGCTAAAAAATCCGCTGCTTATAAATCAGCATTCAAATACTTGCAGATAGGCTTAAGTTTGTTAGGGGAAAGTAGCTGGGAAAAACAGTACGATCTGTGTTTAGGATTATATGTTGAAGCAGCAGAACTTGCATACCTCAACCATGACTGGGAACAGATGGAAAATTTGGCTGGGGTGGTGCAACAACAGGCTCAAACTATGTTGGATATGGTTAAAGCCTATCAAGTTAGAATTAGAGCCTACTGTAATCAAAAGCAGCTATTAGAAGCAGTCAAAACCGGACGGGAAATTCTAGGATACTTGGGCATTAACCTCCCGGAAACACCAAGCCAATTGGATATTGAAAATGCTCTAAAGAAGACAAAAAATGCTTGGCAAGGGAAAAAACCCTTAGAGTTAATAGATTTACCTGTAATGACGGCTGCAGACAAATTGGCAGTTATTAGTATTTTGTTTGAGTTAATTCATCCTACCTATAATTTACTGCCAAAACTTTCATGGTTAATTACATTAACAATAGTTGATTTGTCTATAGAATATGGAAATACAGCAGTTTCAGCTATTGGTTATGTAACTTACGGAATTATTTTGTGTGGATTTGTACAGGATATTGATTCGGGTTATCAATTTGGTCAGTTAGCGTTGAATTTAGTAGAAAAATTAAATGCTAAACATCTAAAAGGTTGTGTTATTTTTTTCGTTTATACATTTATTATTCCTTGGAAAAAACATCTGAGGGAAACACTAAAGCCATCCTTAGAAGCTTATCAACTTAGTATGGAAACAGGTGATATTCAGTATGCTTTCTTAAGTGTACATACTTATTCCTATCATGGCTACTGGATGGGAATGGAACTTGAAAAATTAGAAAAAGAAATAGCCAAATACAGTAATGTCATGGCTCAAGGGGGTCAAGAATATGTGCAGACATTTCAAAATAGGTATTGGCAAGTAGTCTTAAATTTGATGGGTCAATCTGATAACCCATGTTATTTAATTGGCAAAAGTTATGATGAAAATGAAATGTTACCGATTATTACTGAAGCTAACGATTGCTATTCTATATTTGAATTATATCTCCATAAAATGATTTTTTGTTATTTATTTGATAACCTCAGTCAAGTTATTGAATATATAGCAATAGTAGAGAATAATTTAGAAAGTGCCCACAGTTTAAGGTCAATTGTTAGCTTTAACTTTTATGATTCTCTAGTGAATATGGCTATCTTCCCCGACACCCCAGATGTAAACAAACAGCACATCCTTGATAAAGTAGCTGCCAACCAGAAAAAAATGCAACTATGGGCAGATCATGCCCCTATGAATTGTCTGCATAAATTTTATTTAGTCAAAGCAGAACTTGCCCGCATATTAGGTAAAGATGGGGAAGCTAGAGAATATTATGATTACGCCATTACCTTAGCCCAAGAAAACGAATATCTCAACGAAGAAGCTCTTGCTTATGAACTAGCAGGGAAATTTTATCTAGCTAAAAACCAAAAGCATATTGCCCGTCATTACCTACAAGATGCACACTATAGTTATCAACGTTGGGGAGCTATAGCAAAGGTAAAACATTTAGAAGCTCGATACCCACAACTTTTAGTTACAGTTTCTACAAATATCCTGCAAACTAGATTAAATACCTCAATTACCGACTCAAATAAAACTACATCTGGTGTCTTGGATTTAAATAGTATTTTCAAAGCTTCACAAACTATTTCTGGCGAAATTATTCCCAATAAATTGCTAGAAAAACTAATGAAAATCATGCTGGAAAATGCTGGCGCTGAAAAAGGCTTGCTGATTCTCAATCAAGAAGCTAACTGGGTAATTGAAGCTGAAGGAACAGTAGATTCTGATAACATTACTACACTGCAATCTCTTCCCGTAAACTCTATTAATCCTGCCAATCAACTCCCCCTGCTATCAGTTGCTATTATCAATTATGTAGCTCATACCCAAGAAAATGTAGTTTTAAATGATGCTGCTCATCAAGGGGAATTTACCCGCGACCCTTATATTATTTCTACTCAACCCAAATCTATTCTCTGTACTCCCCTGCTTTATCAAGGGAAACTAAGCGGCATTTTATATTTAGAAAATAATCTGACAACAGGTGCATTTACCAGCGATCGCATTGAAGTTTTAAGCATTCTTTCTGCTCAAGCTGCAATCTCCATCGAAAATGCCCTTCTCTACAGACAGTTAGAAGACTATAATCGCAATTTAGAACTAAAAGTAGAAGAACGTACTCACGAACTTTCACAGACTTTAGAAATTCTCAAAGCTACTCAAGCAGAACTAATCTTTGAAAACAACTTACTCAAGAGTTCCGAACAAGTCTCAAACTTTGATTATCAAGTGGGGGGTAGCTTACCAATGGATGCTCCCACCTATGTAGTGCGTTCCGCAGACCTTTATCTCTACAAAGCATTGAAACGTGGTGAGTTTTGTTACATTCTCAATCCCCGTCAGATGGGCAAGTCAAGTCTTATGGTGCGGATGATGCACTACCTGCGACATGAGGGATTTAACTGTGCAGCAATCGATTTAACCCGCATTGGTAGTGAAAACTTGACACCAGAACAATGGTACAAGGGTTTAACTGTAGAACTATGGCGAAGTTTTGGTTTAATCAAAAAAGTTAATCTCAAAACTTGGTGGAATGAACAAGGAGATATTTCTCTTGTGCAACGGTTAAGCCAATTTATCGAAGAAATTTTGTTAGTTGAAGTTGGTCAACAAGATGATACTCTGGCAAACAATCTGGTAATTTTTATTGATGAAATTGATAGCATCTTGGGTTTAAATTTTCCAGTTAATGACTTTTTCTCTTTGATTCGTTCCTGCTATAATCAGCGCAGTATCAATCCCGAATATCAACGTTTGACATGGGTTTTCTTTGGAGTAGCCACCCCCTCAAACTTAATTACCGACTACCAAAGAACCCCCTTTAACATCGGTCAGGCAATTCAATTGGAAGGCTTTAAAGAACATGAAGCCCAACCTTTACTTCAAGGGTTGAGCGAGAAAGTCAGCAATCCTCAAACAGTGCTAAAAGAAGTATTATCTTGGACGAATGGTCAGCCTTTTTTGACCCAAAAACTCTGTCAACTCATCCGCAATACTGCTTCTGTTATTCCTAATAACCAAGAAGCTGAATGGATTGAAAATTTGGTGCAAACTAAAATAATAGATAATTGGGAATCACAGGATGAGCCAGAACATTTAAGAACCATCCGCGATCGCCTCCTCAAAAGTCAACAATCCACTCAGCTACTAGAACTCTATCGACAAATTTTAGATCAAGGAGAGGTTGTTTCAACTAATAGTTCAGAGGAAAGAGAATTAATTTTATCCGGACTAGTAGTTAAACAACAAGGAATTTTGAGGGTGCAAAACCGTATTTATCAATCCATTTTTGTTTGATTTTTGGAATTTGAACCCTAAAAGGCTTTGGGTGCATCATTGATGCCAATATTTATAAGCAGTATATGCCATAGTCACAACCCCAGTAATAATTGCAGATTCATCAACATCAAATAGGGGATGGTGCAACGGATAATTAAGAATTTTCTCTTTATAGCCCACACCCAAACGAAACATGGAACCGGGTGCATGTTGCAAATATACAGAAAAATCCTCAGCACCAAGGGAAGGTTCCGGTAAGACTTGCACGCGATCGCTTCCCCAAGCTTCCTCCGCAGCTGATTGTAATAATTGTGTTAGGTTATAATCATTTTGTACTGAAGGCACACCCTGTTTATAACTAACCTGACATTTTGCACCGTAGGAATGACAGACGCTGTTAACAATTTGTTCAATCCAGTTAGGTAATTGAGCGCGGGTTTCTGGATGGAGCGATCGCACGGTTCCCGATAACTGTACCTTATCAGCAATCACATTTGGTGCTCTCCCACCATTTATCTTACCTATGGTCAATACCACAGGACGTAGGGGGTTCTGGGTGCGGCTAATGGCTTGTTGGAGAGTGGTAACTACCTGAGAAGCAATCCAAATGGCATCAATGGCTTCGTGGGGACGCGCACCATGTCCAGATTCGCCAATAATCATAATTTCTAAGTCATCAGCTGCGGCTGTCAATGCTCCGTAACGCACCCCAATAGAACCACCGGGGATGGAAGGAAAGACGTGAACCCCCAAAATAGCACTAATATTTTCCATCACCCGATCTTTTACCATCCAGCTTGCTCCTTGGGCAATTTCTTCCGCTGGCTGGAATAAAAATCTTACCTTACCAGGTAATTCCCCAGCAATTTCCGAAAGAATCATCGCCGTTCCTAAACCCACCGTGGTGTGGACATCATGACCACAAGCGTGCATAATACCTGATTGACGGGATGCGAAATCTAAACCAGTACATTCTTCAATCGGTAAAGCATCCATATCGGTGCGAATTGCTAGGATGCGGTTATCTTCCCCAGTACCTGGTAGTTCCCCAATAACCCCTGTTTTTCCTACCCCCTCTTCCGCATGAATACCGCAGGAAGACAACACACCAGCAACAAAAGCAGATGTTTGATATTCCTGTCCACTAAGTTCTGGGTGAGAATGGATGTGACGGCGAATTTCAATTAATCGCGGTGCTAGTTGGGTTGCTAAGTCTTTAATCTGGGTAAGCATTGATAACTCACTTTACGCCTCTTTTTCCCATGATATGGTGAATGGTAAATGCTGAACCCATTCCCCATTCCCCATTTCCTATTCCCTATTCTGCATAACAAGTTGTACCACGAACACCATCTGGTTTATATTCAGCACATTCCGTAGCACTTTGACGCTGCAGGGACCATCCATAGGGTTTGTCAGAACTAACTGCACCAGTAGGCATAGTTGTCAATCGGAAATGTACTCCCCGGAAATTGGTTAGCCGCACGTTGGCAGCTCTAAGGTTAGCACCTTCTAAGTTAGCACCAAGTAATCCAGCAAAACTCAAATTGGCATTTTCTAAAGTTACATATTTGAGATTAGCACCAATCAAAGAAGCACCTTCGAGATCCACCGCATCCATAATTGCACCTTCCAGATTTGCCCCTGTTAGGTCTGCATTCTTTAAAATTGATCGGGAGAAAATAACACTTTTTAAATTAGCATTGCGCAATCTTGCACCAGTCAGGTCTAATTGACTTAAATCTGCACCACTCAAGTCACAACGAGGACAGTCAAAGGATGTTTTAAATTGTTCTAAGTCTGCTGGATTAAATGCCGATGCTGCGGGAACAAATCCACAACTAGCTAATAAGGCTAAGCCAGTAATAATTTTGATTCGCATACTTTCTACCGATAATTCTCAATCTTGTTAATTACAAGCAGTATATCAAGCAGTATATATTGTTATACTTACTCTATATATATACGACTATATCAGTTGTCTACCTGTGTAAAGCACGGATAAAGAAGCTGTGAAAGTACTGTAAATAAGCATATTTACGGTGGTCAGATTAAAATCGGATTTATAGAATAAGAATATCAACAGCATATACAGAAACTCTATAGACAAAGAAATATGGTTCCCCCCAAGCTCAATATAAAGGTAGCATGGGGGGATTATTATTTGCCCTCTCAAGTCCGAATAATTAGCTACCATAAATTGACCCTTGTTGGTAAATCGTCAACCCATTACCCATTAGCTATTACCCATTACCAGCCCACACAGATAGGATAACTGTTTAGACGGACATAATCTGATTTGATTATCGCCACCCCAGAAAACGTAACCCAGGAACAACCAGATAATTACTGACTCCCAACCAAAAACCTATACACACAGCAATCAAACCAAAAAATGCCATACTTTGCCATAAATTCCAGTATAGGGGGTTGGAAAAGTCAAATAGTGGTAACCAGCCAATCTTAATCAGTAAGATAAAGATAATAGCTGTACCATATCCAGTAATTACAGCATGAACTATGTGATGACTGCGAAGACCTAAACCAAGGGTAAGTACAGAAACCGCAGCTAACATCCAGCTGACCAAAACTTCCCCACTATTTTCAGGTGCAATCAATTGTAAAACTAAATAGCCAAAACCATAACCCAAAATACCCATGACCGAAGCTAGCAAATATCTGCGTCGCTGACCAAAACCCCCCGCTACCGTCAGTCCCCATGCTGTTCCTAATCCTGCTCCCCCAAATAACAAAATCTGGCTACCCAAATCTGAAGGATTGGTAGCAAGAAAGAAATTTGTATAAGCAACTATTTGATATATAAATTCACCAATTTTGTTGTTTAAAATAGTACTCTTAGCCAAGAAAAATCCTGTAAATGTACCGACACAAGCGCCAAGAGTGGTAAGAATCATTGTCCAGATGGTATCTAGACATGCTCGTAGTATCTTGAAAATAACTTTAAAAATAAACCAAGTAGTTTTGCTTACCCTTTGGGTGAGATAAGCGATCGCCTTTTGCAGATATTGTTGAATTTGGGAGAAGAAAGCTTCACTAGTCTGACCAGATGTGGGGGTTAACTTCAAAAGTCGCTTGTGAATAATTTTGGTATTTGCAGGACGCGATCGCGGATCTGTTTGTACCATTTGATCTAGCAAGGATGCCAGTTGGGGATTAATATCTAAGCCATGACTGGGAAACCAGTGTAATTCTCCTGTTTGGGGGTCTTCCAAATCCTGGGGTTCTTTCCCTGTCAGCAATGTAATCATTGTCCGACCCAAAGCGTAAAAATCAGCCGTTGGTCCGACACGAATACCGGTGATTTGTTCTGGGGGACTAAACCCGGAGGAAAATAACCTTGTAGAGGTGGGTTTACGGAGTATTCCCTCGCTAATTTGTTTTACCCCCCCAAAGTCAATGAGTACCAGTTGACCTTCCCATCCCGCTTCGGGGTTACGCAGCATTAAATTAGAGGGTTTAATATCCCGATGAATTATCTGGTGTTTGTGCAAATGCTCCAAAATATCCACCGCTTGCAGTAACCAATTTAACACTGCTTCCTGGGGACATCCCTGGGGATTTTGTTGGAGTATTTGTTCTAAAGTTAACCCGTTAATTTTTTCCATTACCAAACAGGGCAAAGTTACCTGTCCTTTCGGGGTGGAAAAAATAACCTTAAAATAGCCTTCTGGCTCAACTTTGGGAACCCCTGGATGTTGTAAATTCTTTAAAACCTCTGCTTCTTGGTCAAATAATTTATGTGCTTTTACAGAAGTAGAAAGTAAAACTTTTAATACCTTTTCAGTTTGGGAATTTTGATCCCAAACCGTATAAATTTGAGCAAAACCACCCGAACCCAAACGGGAAAGAGCAACATAGCGATTATTTAGCTGTAGTGGTGCACCACAGCTATTGCAAAACCTATTCCCCCAGGGTTGGGGATAGGGACGCTGACAGTCTGGATTTATGCAGTGAACCGCACTGGGATTTACGTGGGACACAACCGCTCAAGGAGAAAGTCCTAGTTAATTGTACACAATTTAGGACTTGGTGTTGGGGAATATAGTACCCGGTTGGGGTTTAAGTAAATGGGCAGAAATAAATATAACTATGTTACGAAACGTAAATATAGCCCTGAAACCTTTACCAATGACCAATGACCAATGACAAATGACGACCCTAACTGCTTCGCTTTATTTGTACCGACCTAATTACTAATGCTTAGTGGGTCAACTGAAGGTATAGATGGCTTAAGTTTTGGATTTCTCACCCACCCTGAAATCAATTTCACGGCTAATAGACTAAGTCTACTCAAGTAGACTGAAGAAAACCTAGATTATTTAGTCATCTTTGAGATGACTTTGTTTATTAGCAAGGAAATTAATTTCCTTGCGGGATAAGAGTTTGATGTTAAGTTGACACCAATGAGCATTGCTAAACCCCTACAAAATAAGTGTTTTTACGGTAACTATCCATAGTGCAATGTCTAAGGACAAGCCTTTGCACGTCTATACTTTTACGTGTGTTTTTTCCTATCAAGCGATCGCTATACTATCTATCAACATAAATCCTATCTATGAACTGTAATGAAGATCAAAGAATTACTATTACAGGAAATTGACAATGCTGCCAACGAACTTCTAGAAACTCTACTTAACTTTTTGGGTTCGTGTAGCGACTCCTGCGGAGTATCACTCTCTCGTTCTCATCCACAATCAAGCGATGTCTAAGAACAAGACGTTGCACAAGAAAATGGTTTTCTCGAACTTGACGAAAGAGGGTTAATTTCCTGTTCTGTTTCCAAATATATGAAGGTAAGTTTCAAACAAGAATAATGTTGAATTCTTCACGAATTTCTTGGAGAGAACGATGGAGATACTGTTGATAATTTCCCCAGAGTAATTTTTTCTTCATTTTGCGAGTGTGAAAAATGACTTTTATAACTGCTGGTAAGGTTTGCAGCGCTATCCAGATTACTTTCAAGAAACCAATATCTTTGACAACCTGTGTAGTTTCAGGATATTTAAGATAATCCATATATTGTTTAAGAGATACTGTAGAACCAAAAATTGTCCAGATATCTGTGAGGGTTTCTTCCCGAATGGAAGTACCACAACCGAAAATTACATGGGTGACATCGTGGAGTTTAAATAGTTCAGCAACATCATGGCTATTATTCTCTTTTGTAATTAACCCTGGAAAACTAGCGTAATATTCATCTAATCCTTCTTGCAGAGTCTGTGGAGAATTTTGTTGCTGATACTGCAATTTTTTAGACATAACTTTTACCTCTATTTTTTACTACATATAAGTTAGTTAAACTTCAAGAGAATAAGGAGAGAGGTACCATTATACCAATTCACGAAAATATTGATACATATGTAGGGGCGCAATGCTTGCGCCCAAAATACTTGCTCCCGAAATGCTTGCGCCAAAAATGCTTGCTTGCGCCCAAAATGCTTGCGCCAAAAATGCTTGCTTGCGCCCAAAATACTTGTGCAAAAAATCTTGCTTGCGCCCAAAATACTTGCGCCAAAAATACTTGCTTGCGCCCAAAATACTTGCGCCCAAAATGCTTGCTTGCTCCCGAAATGCTTGTGCCAAAAATGGTTGCTTGCGCCGAAAATGCTTGTGCCAAAAATGGTTGCTTGCGCCGAAAATGCTTGTGCCGAAAATGCTTGCTTGCGCCGAAAATGCTTGCTTGTGCCAAAAATGGTTGCTTGCGCCCAAAATGCTTGTTTGCTCCCAAAATGCTTGCGTACAAAAGGCTCGCTTGCTCCCAAAATGCTTGCGTACAAAAGGCTCGCTTGCTCCCAAAATGCTTGCGTCCAAGTTGATAATTTGTATTACGAATACAGTAAAAAGGTATTAGGTGGAGTAAGGTTTTAGGTTTAATTTGTTTCATGAAATTAACACTTTATTTATGCTAAACCTAGTGAAAGGGACAAAAATCCACCGCCGTTAATAACGCCATGAATTAAAATGCCAATCCAGGTATTATGTTTTCTCTGGACTACATAAGAAATGGTGAAAATAATCGGGCATAAAATCAGGAGTAGATTCCAACCAAAAGACAGGTGAAACATTAGCCAAAGTAAACCGTGAATCAACCAAGTATGTTTACCATGGGTTAACTCTTGACGAGGAAAAATATAACCCCGCCACATAAATTCTTCACCAAATACATTAAAAAAGAATAGAGGAATCCAAGCCCATAAAATCCACATTTCATTTGCTGTGAGTACCTTGGCTGATAAAAATGGCGGTGATATTGAAAATGAATGGTTAAAGTACTGGGCAATTATAATTATCAGAGTGGTGGTAATACCTATAAACAAAATTGCACCGACAGTCCATAACCAATCTGAAAGAGTCATAGCCTGTAAACGAAATCTCTTCCTGAAGGCAGAGAATGTTGGTGCATTTTCTTCCATTTTATAAAACACCAAAGACAGGATAAATAAGGGAATAAAAACTAGTATCACACCACTAATAAACCAACATACTAGTAGTGGTAATCTCAATTGTTGATGGATGAAATATATACAAAAACGAGTAGCAAAGTATAGCCAAAGGCTGGGAATGCCGAACAGTAATAAAGAGTCTGTCATCGACATCGGTTGAATTTTCCTAACTTGAATGTTCTGGATAGATGTCATATCAAATTTTTTCACCTACTATACATATAAAATCTTGTTTGGTGTCAGATTTTTCCAGCCAATAAATATTCTGGAAACCAACTAGTTTCATCCAATCCTTTACCCGTTCAACTTCATATGCCTGAAAGCCATATTTGGGAAGAATTGTTTGTTTGAGAAAACCTTGAGAGTTAAAACAAATAACCAATAACCCACCTTGTCTGAGAACTCCATGCATTCTAGCTAGAGTTTGTTTAACATCCGACCAAAAATAGATAGTATTAACTGTACAAATCTTGGTAAAGTAAGCCAGTCGATACGGTAAATCCTCCAAATTACCACAGTGCAATTGTAACTTTCCCGTTGCAATTTCTGACTGAAAACGCCGTTGACAAAAAGCTACCATTTCCGGAGAAATATCCACCCCCGCAACTAATTTCACACCACTATCAGCGAGAATTTTATTTAGGAGATAACCTCCCCCAAAACCAACTTCTAAAATGCAATCACCTTGGCTGGGGTTAAGCATTTCCAGTGCTAATTCATTCATAGAAGCATTATCCCGATTCAAAACTCTGGAAATAATCTGCCCTCCAAACCATCCCCACGGTTGACGTAGTTGTTGTGCTAAGAATTTTCCAATCCCCATCTGTGCTGACTCGCTATACTCGAAAAATCTAGGACTTTAACTCCTATATATGACTTGGTTTCAGTTCTGCTTCTTTATGCAGAGTCATACAAAAAAATACAGTTGATTCATACCTAATTCCAGAATTTTGGCGTTGCTGAATTTGGTCATGAATTATATTTGTACACATTTTTGTATTAAATACCCAATCCTTGTTCCAGACGTAGCATTGCTACCTCTCTACACAGCCGTGAATTGTAAATTCATATTTTGATTCACCAATGCCATTTTAGTATTTGTAATCGCAAATAACCGCCAACTTTGAATAGTATAGAAATTAGGACTGATAGAGTTATAGATGGAGTTCTAAGTGATGACTACCCAAACAATACCAGCACCAGAAGTTTATCAAGGTCAGTTTGGTGAATTTACCATTAATCAGAGCGATCGCATTGGGGTGATTATCTACCGCAGTGGCTTAATGGTAGCTGCTGTTTGCTTTGCGATCGCCACCGCTTTGGTCTTATTGAACTATAATCCCGCTTCTGTACAAATCCTAACGCCATTGTATGCATGTTTTGCCATCGCTGTTGGTGTCAGTTTGTTTACTATCCATATCTACATGGTGGAACTACACCGGACTTTACAAGCTTTTTGGGCAATTGGTAGCATTACCTCAGTTATATTAGCCTTTTCTAGCAACGAACCTTTAGCCCTCACTGTTTACAACCAACCACTGAGCATATTGGGAGTTGGTTTTCTTTTCGCTGCACTCACCGGTATTTATTTCAAAGAAGCCTTTTGCTTTAATCGTCTAGAAACTAAACTGTTAACTCCCATAGTACCGTCATTGCTGCTAGGACATCTTACAGGTGTGCTACCAACCCAGTGGGAACAGCTATTATTAGCAATTTGGGCAACATTATTTGTAGTTTTTGCCCTCCGTAAGCTAGTGCAAGCAATTCCTCCGGATATTGGTGATAAGTCTGTGTTTGAGTATTTAAAAGCACAACGTTCAGGAGTCAAGCAAAAACAAGCCAATGTCCTGGAAAAAACGCAAACATCGAAAAACCCTTAGAATGCAGTTGTTTCAACGACAAGAAATATGGACACTCACACCTCAGGGATGGCTAATTGCGATTGCCTTGATGACTTTTGCAATCGCATTTTTTATTGCTCATATCCAGCCATTTCTTGCCGTAACTTCTCCCATTCAAACAGCAGACACATTAGTTGTGGAAGGCTGGATTCCCCACTCCGATCTTAAACAAGCATTTGCAGAATCTCAACGCGGTTCTTATCGCCACATTATTGTTACAGGAGGTCCAATCAACAAGGATTTCCACCAGACTGGATATGATGATTTTGCCGAACTTGCTGCTGCTAAATTGCAGAACATGGGTTTAAAATCAGAAAAAATTATCGCCGTACCTTCCCCAGATGTAGTCAAAGACCGTACCTATGAATCGGCTATCAACTTACGTCATTGGTTGGAGGACTCTAATTTAAACATCAAGTCAATTAATCTTTTTACCCATGATACCCATGCTCGCAGGAGCTGGATTATGTACAATAAAGCACTTGTTCCTTACTTGCAAGTAGGCATAATTGCTAGTAAACCCCAACATTACAATCCCCAAAGATGGTGGGAGAGTAGCACCGGTGTGCGAACAATTATTAATGAAGGTTTAGCTTATATCTACGCGCAGTTTTTCTTTTAATCCTTTATACTTACCTAAGTCCTGTGGCACTTGCAAAATTTGGGTTTACAAATACAGCATCTGTGGAAAACACACAGGAAGTGCATCTATCCTTAGATAGAGGTGAAAATCCCTAATCTTCATCTGACAATGTTATAAACTCATCAGTTGTACCTACTGTAAAATAGGGAACATTATAGATGACAAATGAATTATCCTAAGATAAAACCTATGTTGTTTTATGAAGTAGACTTTCACCAAGACAATATTTATGAGTAATTTTACTATATTTGCTGCTGTTGAATTGTAAGCTGGTGGGTGAAGAGTGATGAAAGAATCCGACAACGTAAACAATGGAACTGACAAGCAATTTCCCAATTCTCCTAGTTCGTCACAATCAGAACAGGTGAGTTGTCCTTTTTACTCAGTTGTACCTAATCAAAACATGGCACTTCCGCAATTGCCAGCAGCACGGTCAACAGAGGATGACATTCAACAGGCGCAACTAGATGTAGAATTGGATCAGGTGGAAGTCCCTCAAGATGATTGGGTAGCCGAACCGGACAGCGAAAAACAAGCCCTGATTGATGCTGAGTTTCAAAAGCTGCTGTCTTTAAATAAAGAATTGCAAGCAGACAATGACGACTTATACAATCAAGTAGAAGAGCTAAAACAATCTTTAACTGACGCTCAGAAGGCTTTACAGTGGCAGAAAAAGCGCTCTAGCGTCACAGAGTCGATGCTCAATCAACAAACTCAGGAAATAAGTGCTGCTCAAGAACAGATCAAATCATTGTTCCAAGAGTTAGAAACCGCTGTTCAAAGCGTGCAGCGTCAAGAGAGTATCATCGAAAATTATCAGGTACAACTAGAAACTAGCCAACAACGTCTAGCACAGTTAGAACGGGAATGTGCTTTAATTCAGGCAAACTATAACGAACAGTCTCACCACCTATTACAATCTGAGGGCACTTGTCGAGAATTACGTAGTAGGCTAATGCGACAACAACGCCAGACTTTGCAATTTAAAGCAGCTCTAGAAAAATGTCTGGAAACTCCCATTCCTATTAATGATTCCCAAGACTACAGTAGGTATGAGTCAAATGACCATTTATTTACAAATGCCAAGCCAATTCAACCTTGGTCAGTAGAATTAGATTCAGAATCTACTGTTGAGAGTAGAGATTATTTCTGGCACAAATTTCCCATTTCATCTACTGATACACAAGATGATACCACTGAAAATCAATCATCGCTCTCGAATCAGGAAAAAGAAACACTCCAGGAAAACCCCCAAGTACCCCTAGAGGACAGGGAAACAGCAAACAATGAAGATTCACAATCAATTCCCGAAAATTCCGCTTCTGCTTTGCCAAGCTTAGATGAGCAATTGGATAGCGTCATTGAAATGTTTTTTGCCTCTCAAACTAGTTCTACATCACCTCAGTCCTCCCAGCAAAAAGATACAGACAGCAAAAAACCTACTATAGAGTCTGTAAGTGAAAACTCCAACTCATCGGTAGCAGAGGATCAACAACCCATAACTCCTACTACACCTATAGTAGAAAATATTACGGAACAAACCAAAGATTACTGGTCACAAATACCACAAGTTTCTCCTTTTGAATTTGTCGCCAATCCTATATCCCAAACTTCATTTAGAGACTCTTCTACTGGTAACAATTCACCTTCCCCTGTGATTTACCCCCAGCGTCCACCCAAAGGAAGAAAGTCTATGTCAGCTGTAGAACTGCCAAATTTTCGCTCCAGTACTCGAAATGATGCGAATGGGTAGGAAATGTAGGGGCAGGTTTTCCCCACCCGCAGGTTTTCCCCACCCGCAGGTTTTCCCCACCCGCAGGTTTTCCCCACCCGCAGGTTTTCCCCACCCGCAGGTTTTCCCCACCCGCAGGTTTTCCCCACCCGCAGGTTTTCCCCA
>JASJCY010000057.1 GCA_030065825.1 Nostocaceae cyanobacterium
AAAATACCCCCAATATTGGGGGTATTTTGGGGAACTTTTAAGACAAACTAATCTTACAAAAAGCGTACCTTGCCAATCTTCATTATTGGGAGGAAGAACCGGGTTTGAGTCTCTCTCTCCAAGAGGGCTGTTTTGCTGGTGCAGCAGACTTTTGGGGTTTTGCAGCTGGTTTGGGTTGTACCCGTCTGTTTTGCCGCTGTGGACTGGATGACCTCGAAGATGACCTTGTTCGTCGCCGTTGACTAGATGACCTCGAAGATGACCTTGTTTGTCTGCGTGGACTAGATGATCTCGAAGATGAGCTAGAATTAGATTGTTGAGTACGAGAGCGACGACGGTAACTCCTTCTGGTAGAACGGGAACTATTTTCCTGTTGCTGCCGAGAATAAGACCTTCTTCGTCTTCTACGTCTGCGATATCGGGGCTGATTATTATTATTAGAACTTACTTGTTGTCTGCGCCGACGAGAAGAACTGCTACTACTAGCGGTACTACTACTATCCGAATCATTGTCGTAATTTCTTGAAGGAATAGAACGATTTACAACTCGTTTGGGTTTAATCGGTTCTGCTTTGATGGTGCCCTTTCGTCCTTTTAACTTCGGTAGAGACGGAAATTTTTCTACAGGCATCCCCTCTACTGCTTCTTTCATAAACTGGCGCCAAGTATAGGCAGCAGTACCGCTATTACCATTAGTGGACTTGTTGTCGTCATTACCAAGCCAAACCCCGGTTACCAATTGGGGAATGTAGCCAATAAACCATAAATCCCTGGAATCATCCGTAGTCCCTGTTTTCCCAGCAACAGGGCGACCTAATTGGGCAGGACTACCAGTACCGCTAGTAACCACTCTACGCAGCATCCAACTCATGATGGCTGCACTATCAGGATCTAATGCTAATTTGGGTCTAAACTTTGCCTCCCAAATTACTTCCCCTCGACGATTGAGAATGCGAGTTATACCATGGGCTTCTGTGTGTAATCCCTGGGTGGCAAAGGTGCCATAAGCACTGGTTAACTCTAAAAGATTGACCTCATTCGATCCCAATGCCAGGGAATACATGGGTTTGAGTTGGGATTTGATTCCCATATCCTGGGCAAGTTTGATAGTTGGCTCAAATCCCACTTTCATCAAGGCTCGCACGGCTACAATGTTGATGGATTTGGTGAGGGCATCTCTCATATTAATCCACCCCCGGTAGCTCTTATCAAAGTTTTTCGGCTCGTAACCATCCACAACCAAGGGAGAATCCCGATAGCCATCGTAGGGGCTCCTGCCACTGGCGATCGCCGCTGCGTAGACAAATCCCTTAAATGTGGAACCGGGCTGTCGCTGTGCCTGGGTAACGCGGTTAAATTGGTTTTTGTCAAAGTCCTTGCCCCCCACCATTGCCTTAATTTGACCATTGCGGGGATCTATAGCAACCATGGCACCTTGTTTAAATCTCTGCCAGCGTCCTTCATCGCCCAAGGTTTTATTCACAGCCTCTTCTGCTGCTTCTTGCCATTGTGGGTTTAAAGTGGTTTCTACCGTCAAGCCGCCTTTACGCAGTACTTTTTCATCAACATACTTGGGCAGTTCTTTTTGGATGTAACTAATAAAATAGGGAGCCTCTATTTCCCAACGTTTTGGTGGACTAGGCTTAAGGGCAATGGGTTCGGCTGTGGCAGCTTGATGTTCTTGCCTTGTAATTAATCCATCTTCCAGCATCCGCTGCAACACTAGATTGCGTCGCTGTTGGGCAAGTTGGGGATTTTCCTTGGGTGAGAAGCTATTGGGTGCAGGAGGTAGGGCAGCAATGGTTGCCATTTCGCTCAGGGTCAGTTTATCTACGGATTTACTAAAGTAAACCCATGCTGCATCTGCTACACCATAAGCTCCAGAACCCAAATAAACCAAATTCAGGTAGCGTTCCAGAATCTCATTTTTAGTTAATTCTTCCTCAATTTTTTGTGCCAGACGAGCTTCCTTAAGCTTGCGTAACATTGTCCGCTCTTGCTTGAGGAACAGAATCCGCGCTAACTGTTGGGTAATGGTGCTACCACCTTGTACCACATTCTGCGATCGCAAGTTATTTAAAACTGCCCTACCAATCCCTTTGACATCAATTCCATGATGCTGTTGAAATCTACGGTCTTCGGAAGCAATAAAAGCTGCTTGCAGTTGTTCGGGAATTTCCTCTAATTGTAGCTGCTCTCTAGTAGCTTCTCCCTGCTGTTGCAGGATGCTGCCATCAGCGGCTTTAATTGTGAGGGTTTTCTCTCGCACCAGGGCATTCAGGGCAGATTTATCCGGTAGGGTGCTGTCTATTGACCATATTCCGTAACCGATAGCAATGATGCTACCACTCATACCTAAAGTTGCCCAAAACCAATAGCGGCGATACAGGGGTTTCTTCCCACCCAGACGCTTTACTTCTTTGCTTGGTGGATTTTCCGGTGTCGATTCGGATTTAGAGTTATTTTCGTGATTATTACCGGGTAAGGATACCGGTTTTTTTGTTTCCGAATCTTTTTTTGAATCTTTTAAAGTAGTTGATTTTGGCTTAAACCAAGAGGTAAACTTCGCCACTTCAGTTCCTCACTCCCAGGATTTGCAACCTAATCAGCCTGAAAATACTTGGCATTATGACACCACATTTATGTTATTATTGTTCTTCTATGAATAATTTGACAATAGGCTATAGATTAAGATATTTACATAAACGCTATGGATTGCACAAAACAAGGTTATTTATAGAATATTGTAAAAATCGCTCATAAATCTTCATAGATATTTTTTTTATTTTAGATTTGTTCGGGTTGATGTGCTGCCAAAGAGGTTTTATGAGAAATTGTGCGATCGCCCTCGGTAGCAATATGGGTGATTCTTTACTGATTTTAGAAGCAGCAATTGAAATTTTAACTCAAATACCAGATATCGTCTTACAAGCAAGATCCAGTTGGTATCGTACCAAAGCTGTCGGACCTCCACAACCAGATTATTTAAACGGTTGCGCTCTCCTGCAAGTCAAAATGGAACCCCATTTAGTGTTAGAAACTTTGTTAGCAATTGAAAATAAATTTGGACGAGTCAGACAACAACGTTGGGGACCGAGAACATTAGATTTAGATTTGTTAGTCTATGAAGACTTAATTTTAGATACACCAACTTTGCAAATTCCTCATCCGCGAATGCGAGAGCGGGCTTTTGTATTGATACCATTGGCAGAAATTGCACCGGATTGGGTAGAACCAGTGTCTGGCTATAGGATTCAACAATTGGCAACAGCGGTAGATGCAACGGAGGTACTCAAAATCGCGCTATAGATAAATCCACAGGCTAAAGCCTGGGGCTACACGATCATAGACGCGGAGCGGCTTCTCGCAGAGTAGCCTGCAAAGGCAGGCTTGGTCTGTCTATTCGCACCATGCGCGGGTGAGGGCTACCGTTAACCGAACCGTATCGCGTTACAGTTAGAGATTTGAAAACTGTTACCTTTGTAGAAGGGTTCTACCGGGAAAAAACTATCGCGTTGTAGCTAGAGATTTGAAAACGGCTAACTTTGTAGAAGGGTTCTACCGGGAAAAAACTATCGCGTTGTAGCTAGAGATTTGAAAACTGTTGTCTTTGTAGAAGGGTTTCACCGAGAAAAAAACTATAGCGTTATAGCTAGAGATTTGAAAACGGCTAACTTTGTAGAAGGGTTTGACCGGAAAAAAACTATCGCGTTGTAGCTAGAGATTTGAAAATTGTTGCTTTTGTAGAAGGGTTTCACCGGAAAAAAACTATCGCGTTGTAGCTAGAGATTTGAAAACTGTTGTCTTTGTAGAAGGGTTTCACCGGAAAAAAACTATAGCGTTGTAGCTAGAGATTTGAAAACTGTTGTCTTTGTAGAAGGGTTTCACCGGAAAAAAACTATAGCGTTGTAGCTAGAGATTTGAAAACTGCTGACTTTGTACAAGGGTTCTAGCAAGAAAAAACTATAGCGTTGTAGCTAGAGATTTGAAAACTGTTGCCTTTGTAGAAGGGTTCTATCGAGAAAAAACTATAGCGTTCTAGTTAGAGATTTGAAAACTGTTGCCTTTGTAGAAGGGTTCTACCGAGAAAAAAACTATGGCGTTGTAGCTAGAGATTTGAAAACTGCTGACTTTGTACAAGGGTTCTAGCAAGAAAAAACTAAAACTCGCTTCGCTATAGTTAAAGGTTTAACCTGCACAACAAAAGTATTGCATTTGAAAAATGGTTTAGAGTGTGGCGTTAAGTAAGAAATATTTCTATGTTTGATTGCGAGATTTTCTTGTGGATGGCTGATTTGTAAATTCACGCACTGTTGTAATCTGTATCTTGAGACACTAACTACTGAATTATGCCAATAGGTAGAGAATTACCGCAGCTGCTGAAACAACGCTTTTTCTTTAAAGGGCGCAAATTTGATTTTGAAGTCAATCGCTTGCGTTTACCCAACAAAGCGGAGGGAGAATGGGAATGTATTCGTCACCCTGGAGGTGCTCTTGCGGTTCCTGTGACATCAGAAGGTAAACTGATACTTGTGCGTCAGTATCGTTTTGCTGTTGGTGGACGATTGTTAGAATTTCCCGCTGGAACCTTAGAAGCAAATGAAAACCCCGAAGATACAATTAAGCGGGAAATTGAGGAAGAAACTGGTTATAGCGCTCAAAAGTGGCAGAAACTAGGAGAATTTTTCTTGGCTCCCGGTTATTCTGATGAAATCATTTATGCTTACTTAGCGCAAGATTTGCAAAAGTTGGAAAATCCCCCAACCCAAGAAGAGGATGAAGATATCGAAATTGTGTTTCTAACTCCAAAAGAACTCGAAGCAGCAATCATGGAGGGTGAAGCAGTGGATGCTAAATCTATTTGTAGCTTTATGTTAGCTCGTTCACTGTTGATGGGATGACATTAGAAATGTGGTGCGTTAGGATTATCGTCCATAACGCACCCTACAGATTCAGGACTTACGCAACTGGCACATTTACCCTAAAACTGTCACATAGTAGTAATTTGTCTATAATGCCTATAAATCAAAGAACATAGAGTTTTATCTCAAATTAAAGTATGTGTGCCAGTTGCCATAATTTTGTGACGCGCAGCTTAGTCCTAAGATTTTGGATAATTAATTAAAGTAGGATGTTATATCTCTACTAGTGGTCTGTCCCATTAGTTTTGATGGCTAGTTTTATAGTCATATTTATATGACTTTGACTATTAGACTGGGACTTATAGTCCCAGGTGGGTGTGATGGAAACCCCATCATATTTTATGGGACAAACCACTAGGATTGTTCATGTGGGGAAAAATAAAGACTAAATAAAACATGACAATCCATGCAAATTACAGCTAATTGGGGTTAAAGTAGCGAACTGTAATCAGCCACTATGTAATGCGAGTTTATTTACCCAAATTCGGCGGAATGCCCCAACCTCAGCGTTAGCGAAGCCATGCCGAAGGCTATAGCAGGTTGGGGATGGATAGCCGGACGATGAGGATTCTCCTCCACTCCCTAATCAACCGTCAGGTTGATTAGGGAGTGGAGCGGATGAGGAATCGCCAGTTTTTGAGTTTGGCAACCTATCAATCCAATCTTCAATAAGCTGAGTAATTGTTTTTTCTTTATCTATAGCATAAGTCTTGAGTTTCGTCAAGCGTTTTTCAGATATCCTTAAATTCAATCTTCCAGTTTTCATAATACACACACAATGTATGTCTATTATGGTATTATATAAATGGTCGATGACCCACCCGACTGTATGGAACAGAAAGGCTAACTTCAAAGTAGTAAGACTTGCCGCAGACACATCAGAGATCGGGGAAAACGTAAGTCCTGCTGGTCAGCCATTGCTGTAAATCCAAGATAAACGTACCGTAGAACAATTAAAATCGCCTATGGAAGATGGGCGACTGCCTGTGGACGCTGTGTAAGACCAAATTAAACACGGGTTTGATAAGGCAACGGCGAATGAGACGGGAAACTCCGTTCGCGTAAGCGTCTCCCTTTGGGAGAAGACGAATAAAACCGTCCTTGTGTAGTTGATTTTGGAAGCCCCAACTTCAGCGAAGCAAGTTGGGGTACTTCACCTTCGCTATTCCACATTTTTCCTGTGGGTTTTCTTCTCCAAAATCTGCTTTAATACCAAGGTTACCAATGCTAAAAGCGCTAACAGTACCGCCGCAGAATAGGCAGCTTCACTGTCATAATTCTTGTAAGCATCTTCAATATACAAAGGTATGCTTTGAGTCTTACCAATAATATTTCCCGATACCACCGCTACCGCACCAAATTCACCCAAGGCTCTAGCGCTAGTTAAAATTAAACCATAGAGCAGTCCCCAGCGAATATTGGGGAGGGTAACTCGCCAAAATATCTGCCAATTATTTGCACCTAGGGTACTCGCAGCTTCTTCCTGATCGCTCCCTAATTCTTCTAACACGGGAATTACTTCCCGGGCAACAAAGGGCATACTGACAAAGGCTGTGGCTAATACCATCCCTGGAAAAGCGAAGATAACATTTAAACCATGGTCTTGCAACCAACCCCCAAACCATCCCCCTCTTCCATAAAGTAATACCATCATTAAACCTGCAACTACGGGGGAAATGGAAAAGGGTAAATCGATAATACTTAGAAGTAAAGCACGTCCAGGGAATTTGTGACGGGCAATTGACCAAGCTGCACACAAACCAAATACTGTATTTAATGGTACTGTAACTAAAGCCAATTTCAGTGTCATTCCCGCTGCGTGCAAGAAGTAAGATTGGGAGAGGTTAGCAAAAAATGGTCCGACTCCGTTTTTAAATGCCTGGAAGAAGACATTAAACGCAGGTATATAGATCACTAAAGCTAAATAGGCGATCGCAATTCCAATTAAAATTACTGGGGCTAAATTTTTTTGCTTGCTCACCTGGGCTATTTTTGCCTCAGAATCAGTTTGATTCCAACTTCCCTTATGATTTGTCATATCTTCTTCCCCAAGCTTGTAAAAGGTTAATTCCCAACAGCATCAGCAAGGAAATCAGCAGTAATACTGTGCCAATTACCGTTGCACCTGCATAGTCATATTGTTCTAAACGCTGGAAAATCAGCACTGGTGCAATCAAGTCTTTAAAAGGAGTGTTGGAAGCAATAATCACCGTGGAACCATATTCTCCCACAGCGCGAGAAAAGCCTAGGGCTACCCCGGTTAAAATTGCTGGTAACAATGGTGGTAAAATTACTCTCCAGAAGGTTTGGAATTGGGATGCTCCTAAACTCCAAGCAGCTTCTTCTATATCTATTTCCATTTCTTGCAGTACGGGTTCCACTGTGCGCACAATGAAGGGCAAGGAAATAAATGTCATGGCTACCGCTACCCCCAAACGGGTAAAGGAGACTTTAATACCCAATGGTGCAAGTAGGGAACCAATCCAACCATTATCGCTGTAAACTGTGCTGAGTGTTAAACCTGCTACTGCTGTTGGCAGGGCAAACGGTAAATCTACGGTGGCATCAACTAAGCGTTTCAAAGGGAAATCGTAGCGTACAAAGACCCAGGCGATTAATGTGCCGAAGAAGCCATTGAACAAAGCTGTTACAAGTGCTGTGATAAAGGTCACGTCATAGGTTGCTAGTGCCACGGGACTGGTTGCAATTGACCAAAATTTTGCCGGACTGGTGCTAGCTGCTGTCTGAAACATTGCCACCATGGGTAACAATAGCATCAGGGTTAGGTATCCTAGAGTGATACGCCATGTCCAAGGAAGATGAAATAATTGACTGAGAAAACTCTGTTTATTCCCAGATTTATCCGATGTTAATTGGGAAGATGTGGTCATAAGTATAGCAAAAGTCACGCATTCAAAAGTCAAAAGTCAAAAGTGAAATACTTGCTGTGAAATTGTTTTGGCGTTTTCGGATGTCCTAAACTATTTGGCTACTGCTATCATTAAAAATTCAAAAAATCGTGGTGTCAGAAACTGGGTTGTTGTCATTTGCCATTTACCCTTTACAGGTGAGAAACCGGGTTTCTTTGGGTAAAAGATGCAAAATTTTCGTATTTCTTCGAGAAGAAACCCGGTTTCTAGAAATTACCCATTACCAATTACCGATTTATTTTTGTACGTATTTCGTCAAAGATGGCACCATCAGCAAAGAATTTATTCTGCACTGCATTCCAGCCACCAAAATCATTGACTTGACCCAAATTATTCACTTTTGGATATTTTTCTGCTAATTCTTTTGTTTGTGCTAATGTCTTATTTATAGGACGAAATCCTACTTTGGCAAACTCCGCTTGTGCTTCTGGGGTAAATAGATATTTCACAAAAGCTTCTACCACTTCCCGATTACCATGTCTGCTAACATTACTATCAACAATGGTAATGGGATTATCGATGGAAATATTCACATCCGGAACAATATACTTTGCCTTCAAACCCTTTTGTTGTGCCAAAATAATTTCGTTTTCATAGTTTATTAAAGCATCCCCTTGTTCCTGTTTCAAAAAGGCATCAGTAGCTTCCCGCGCATCTCGACTCAAAATAGGGGCATTTTGATAAGCTTTGGTGACATAATCAACAGCTTTTATCTCATCTCCCCCAATTTTCATCCCTGCATTCCACAATGCCAAAAAATTCCAACGGGCAACACCGGATGTTTTGGGGTCAGCTGTAATTAACTGTACTCCCTCTTTCGCTAAATCTGCCCAAGTATTAATGTTTTTGGGGTTACCATCTCGCGTCACCAAGGCAACCACCGATTTGGAAACAATACTATTATTGGGGAATTCCTTCTCCCATCCCGACTCAATTAATCCCGCTTTCTCTATATTCTTGGTATCTAATGCCATAGACAAATGCACCACATCCGCTGGCAAACCATCAATAACCGCACGGGTTTGGGCACCGGAACCCCCGTAACTTTGGTTGATGCGGACTGTTTGGTTATGTTCGAGTTTCCACTTTTCGGTAAACTTAGGAATGATAGCTTTATAGGCGTTTCTGGTGACAATAAAGGAAGCAATGGTTAATTCTACGTCTTTCTTATTGGCAGCCACAAGAGTCGCATTAGGAATATTTCCACCAGAATTACTAATATTGTTTCCAGAACAAGCTGCCATTGCCACACTGCAACTTACTCCCACTAAAAATAGGGAAATCACCCTCTTGCGCACCCCTAGCGCTTTTATGGCTTTTTGCCACCAACTCATTCTATTGCCCCCAGCAATCTACGGTAATTCGGTCGGAATACTGTGTTTACTTAGTAATGCGATCTTACAGAAGCTGGTCACAAAAAGCAATCATCGTCATTTGTCATTTGTCATTTGTCATTTGTCATTGGTAATGGGTGTTTAGAACCTCGACTTCTAGAGGGATTTGGGGATATGAAGTTAAGTCCGCCATATAACGGCACAAAAGTGGCGATGTCGTTTGTTCCTAATTCCCTTTGCTAACAACTTGCACCAATGTCGTTTAGCCAAGCAACCCACCTTGAAATAAATTTCAAGGAACCTATAGACGAAGCACGTTAAAACGCGCTCTCATGCTTTCCCCAGTCTGATTTATCAGACTTTGTATATGAGCCTGGGAATTTATTCCTAGGCGATGTAGAATGCTAATCGAGAATGGTGCAAATTATCAGATTTATCAAACTTTGTTTATAGGTTCCTAAGACTTTAATCCTAGGTGGAAAATATGGCGAATTGAGAATGGTGTAATACCAAGTTGAAAAAAGAATGGGACAGATGGTTGGTTGGTAGGAGCGCGGTTTCCGCGCTCCTACAATTGGATCTATTGCAAACATTTTGGGATTTGTTATAAGTTATCACCTTTACAAACCGATTTCCCTGCAAGAGGACACAAACCCAAGTGAAAAATTTGTGCGCTATGGCGTACATTTTAAAGAAAAATTTGCCTGCAAAGGTATGAAAACCCTGTAATCAAGGGGATATTACTTCACCAATATGCTTGAGAACTTGCAAAATTTCATACAATTCTCTCTTGGACGTAAACAGCGCAAACACCCGCGACAGGTTATACTGTGGAGTACCTGTTTGGGTCAATTTAATAAATAAAATATCGTCCCCATTAGTTACCATCCCAAATCCAGGTTTATCGGTGTGGGGATTAGCCATCAAATAAGCTAGTGTTTGCGGTACAGCAGACCAAACAGAAAGAGTGGTTTTTTTAGATTCCAACACCATCACCCAAAACTGATTTTGCAACACTAACACATCTATTCTTCCCCTTAATACCTCCTCTCCATCGTCTAAAACCAATTCCACCGACGACTCTGCTTTAATCCGAAAGGGAGGGTCATAAAATCCTGCCAGCGCTAACAAAGGTGACACTACCAACAGCATTACTGTCCCCTCTAACAAATCACCTCCACCACGGTGATAGAGATATCTACGTCGCAGTACATCCAGAGAGGCTTTTTCAGCTTCCGTAATTTCCGGTAGTCCGTCAAACCATTCTGTAAAAAACTCTTCATCCTCTATGCGGATTAGACCAAATCGAGTTTCAGCATCGGTTAAGCTGGTAATCGCTTCTGTAATGGCTTCTGTCTTGGTCATAACCCGTTCCCATCCACATAGTTTAATTGTAGCCAGGGACTTGAAAGTAGGGGTTAGGTATTAGGAGTTAGGGAATAGCAAAAAATAAATCATCCCATACTGTGGGGTAGGCATCCCTGCCTGCCCTATCATACAGGCAAGGATGCCTGTACCACTATGACATTTTGGGATATTTTTTATTTGCAAGTTCTCTAAGTGCTAGGTTACTTGCAAAAAACTCGCTTCGCTATAGTTAAGGGTTTTACCGCTAAAAAACTCGCTTCGCTATAGTTAAGGGTTTTACCTTTGGGGACTGGGGACTGTCAAACTGCCTCAAGCCGCAATGTTGTAAAATAAGTGAAAGACAAACCCTAACTCTGTACTCATGAGTTCCCATCCCCTGTTGAAAGTTGACATTTCTCAACTCAGTATTGCAGAACGTATCCAACTTGCTGAAGATTTATGGGACAGTATCTTAGAACAGCAAGAGGAACTTCCTTTGAGTGAAGCGCAGCAACAAGAATTAAATCGACGATTAGAAAATTACAAGAAAAATCCCGCAAATGGTTCTAGTTGGGAAGAGGTTAAAAAAAGGTTAGGCTTCTGTTGATGAACCATAACCTGATTATCCAACCAGAAGCAGAATATGATATCCAGGATGCTTTTGAATGGTACGAATCCCAAAATCCAGGTTTGGGTTCTGAGTTTGTCCGTGCAGTGGATACTTGTTTGTCGGGAATTGGACGAAACCCCCTTGTTTACCAAGTTATCCATAAACAGGTAAGAAGAGCATTAATCCGTCGATTCCCATACATAATTCTCTACGTTTTTGAGGAAGATACGGTTTTTGTCCTTGCTTGCTTCCATGCAAAACGCGATCCAAAACGGTGGTTGGATAGAACTTAGTACAGGACAACATGACGCGATCGCACCTCGATCAAGATAGCAGGTTTCACTCGCATTTCTGTACAGATTTTACCTCACCCAGCCCTATCGGGCACCCCTCTCCTACCCTACGGAAAGCCACTCCGTGTCTATAGTAAGGAGAGGGGAAGGGGGTGAAGTTTCGCTAATTGCAAGTTAATATCTTCAAACCAAATCCAAGGGTAAACCATCCTCAAACACCAACAATTTCCCCTCAGGAATAATAGTCCACTCTTCGTTATCAGTCAGAGGAGTAGTAGCAATTACCGCTACGCGATCGCTTGGTGTGGTTAACTCATTAAAGTCTACAGTTACATCTTGGTCAATTAAATGGGCAGCTGCAAAGGGTGCTTGCCGGATAATATAACAAAGCTTGGTGGAACAGTGGGCAAAGAAAAGTTCTCCGTCGGACATCAAGTAATTAAAAGTCCCTTTTTCGGAAATTTTATCAGTTATTTCCCGGACAACAGGATAAAGTTCTGCTAATGGTGGCTGTTTGGGGAACCGTTGTCTTAATGTTTCCAGTATCAAACAAAAAGCCTTTTCGCTGTCAGTGTTACCCACTGGTTGATAAAATTCCATCCCTGTAGGATTAAAATCAGGTAAATCCCCATTGTGGGCAAATACCCAATATCTTCCCCACATTTCCCGACGGAAGGGATGACAGTTTTCTAGAATGATTTCTCCTTGGGTGGCTTTGCGGATGTGAGCAATGACATGGGTAGAATGAATAGGATAGCGTCGCACCACATCTGCTATGGGACAACTAACCGAAGGATTGACATCTACAAAAATTCTACAGCCCTTACCTTCAAAAAAAGCAATCCCCCAACCATCTTTATGATCGTCGGTTATTCCTCCCCGTGCGGAAAAGCCTTCAAAGGAAAAGCAAATATCCGTCGGTACATTACAGTTCATTCCCAGCAGTTGACACATCACCGTTCAAACCCTGAATCATAAATCAATGGCTTTAGCATCAAGATAATTCACAACTGCTCTATTTTGCTGGTACTATTGATTCAATGTGGGGATTTTTGTTTGTGAAAGAAGACCCGCACCGCTGAAATAATCAAAATTGTCCCCAGTACTAGTTTCAGCATTGATGCGGGTACAATCCCCACCATCAGTCCTCCCAGAAGTGCCCCAATTACAGAACCTATACCCATTGGTATCACGGTATCCTTCACCGGACGACGGTCAATAAATGCCCCTTTACTAGCATATTTCAAAACCCCCACCAGCACTGTAGGTAAACTGATGAGTAGTGCTGATGTACCAGCTGTCTTAATATCTGCCCCAAAGGCGAAAATTAAGGTAGGGATAATTACCTCTCCTCCAGCCACACCCAGTAAACTACTGACTAAGCCAATCAGCAGTCCAAATATAATTCCAGCTAAAACCCAGATTCCCAAAGCATTTGGTAACAGTGCTGGGATTTGAGTGGGTAGGAAACTTTCAATAATTAAAGCTGTACCAATTATGACTAGTAATCCTAAGATAATTCGTTCTAGTTGGTGATTGGATAACTTGCTGGCGATCGCAGCACCGATAAAAGCGGTAATTACAGCCCCCGCAATTAAAGACAAGACAGCGGGTAAAAATGGCAACACTGGAGTGAAAGATAATGCTCTACCTCGCACAGGAATAGAAGCAGCAATAGTTACCAAACTTACCGCCAAATTTAAGTAAATAGCTTGACGAGCAGAATAGCCGAGAGAACCCACCAATACAGGTAAACGATATTCAGCACCTCCTAACCCCATCAAACCACCGAGAACTCCTATGGGGACGGAGTAGAGAAAAGCTGCACGGCGATGGGTTACCAGTGTTTTTAACTTCATCCTTCCTTAACCCTTGAGATTTCTTGCAGCTACCATGTAGCGGAATATATATTCCACCAATTCAATATAATTACGGGCAGTTTCCAAAGAAGGTGCCCAAACGGTAACTCCGTGATTACGGATTAAAAAGGCTGGAATTTGTGGGAGATTACTACTAAAACGTTCTTTAATTTCCGCTGCAATTTTGGGAACTTGTAAATGATTAGCAAATACTGGCATTACACATTGGGGATTCTCTTTCCAGACTCCTAAACCTTTAAGCATTTCCAGAGGAGGTAGGGATAATTCATCTCCCTGCGCAAACATAGACACCAAATTTGCTTCCACAGAATGTACATGAAAACAACTCATGGCTTCTGGAAATAGAGAATAGATGACTTGGTGAATGGAAGTTTCAGCGGAAGGTTTTAACCCAGCAGCACATTCCTCAATTTCTCCATCGGCAGAAATGCGGACAAAATCGTTCTTCGTCAGCTCTCCTTTAGACTTACCACTGGCTGTAATCCAAAAACTACCATGAGGTAGACGCACCGAGATATTGCCCGCAGTTCCCACCATCCAGCCGTTTTGATAAAATTGTCGGGCTATGGCGACTAAATCTATACGGGCATCAATTGTAATTTGACTGTTCATGTCAAGGGGAATTTAGAATTTAGAATGAAGAATTTAGAATGGAAGAATTTAGAATTATTACCCATCGATGTAGGTGTAGGGTATCGAGGGGTTTGAAACAATGACAGAACTACTGGTTGACTGACAAAAGTCTTGGAAGTGTTGAAATTTCGTAGCCCCTCCACCCAACGCAATCGGTTGCGGTTGTTGGGTTGAAGCATGTAGACGCGGTAGACACGGAGTGGCTTCTCTTTGAGTGCGGCTTCTCGCAGAGTAACCCAAGCTACATCAAAAAGATTTGTCAGTCAATCAGGACAGAACTGTTTGTTTTTCTCCACCGATAAATCCGGAGGCTTGTATCCAGTTTATTTTCCTGTCAACAGAATCACTTCTACAAAGCTAGTAGAATTGGTCATTTTGAGTTCTAGATTTTAAACGATTTTGGTAATCTTAAGCAAAAGCTTGCGATCACAAATCCCGTTTTTCCGATCAAACAAGTGGGAATATTTTGGATATTTTATACCAATTAAAAAAACAAGCTTAGGGTGCCTTACTAGCTGTTTCCTATTCCCTATTCCCTATTCCCTATTCCCTATTCAAGCTACAGCCTGACGAAAACGAATTTCTCTACCTGTATACTCAGGAACCCAGCCTTCAGTGCCAGTAAAATAACGTACTGCTTTCACCCGGCGTGCAGGTGTTAAATAAAACCAGTGTTCAGTTCCTGCTGGCACATTGATATATTCTTCTGGTTGCACGGTTAATTCTACCTGACTACCATCAGGACGCACAAAGCCAAAAATGCCTTCTCCATCGACAATGTAACGCACTTCATCATCAGCGTGGGTATGGATTTTGTCAAATTTTGTCAGCAATCCATCTAGATTTGGTGTCTGGGGATGGAGAACAATTAAATCTCGGGATTGGTAACCTGCTGTTTGCTTAAGTTGTTCAAAATAGCTATCTAAACCTTGGAGTACTTCTTCTTTTTCGTCATCGTTGAGGCTTTCTTTTCCCAGTAAATTCCGAGTTTCGGGATTATCTATAGACCAACGATTAAGTTTAACATTAATAGATGCTAGTTCTTGGGCAATTGAGGGTAAATCGGTACGGAGTGTTCCATCTTCGAGTTTTAAAATCGCCATGACTCTCCTCCCACATGTTTCGGAAAAGTTTTTCTCTCAAATTATACGCTATCTTTACAGATTTAGTTAATTTGTAGATTTTTTAAACCTCAATAGTACGCAAACCTATATCGGGAAAATCGCTAAATACACCATCAATCCCTAAACCGAAAAACAATTCATACTCCCCTTGAGGATTTCCTTGAAAATCCAGAGGTAAAAAAAAATCTTCATTGCGAAATGTCCAAGCATGAACAAGTAAATTCACTCCATGGGCATCATTAATTAAAGATGTAGGGGAGAGTAATTTATTATTTCTATCTCTGGGAACAACTAAATTTTTATTAACACCAATAGCCAGTGCATATTCAGCAATATCTCTTAATCCTGCTACAGTTGCTAAATCTTGGTAACTAAAATTGACATCGTAAGGTTTACCAGTGTCGTTGAGTAATTGTACTAGCGGTAAATCAGTTTTTTGAGATAATTGCTTCAGGTTATTAACTTCAAACGATTGAATAAAAATTGGTGCTTTATCTCCCCTATAGCCATTACCATGCAAAACTTCTAGTAACGGTTCTTCTAAAGGTAATCCTATAGACTGGAAATAACTAGGATGTTTAGTTTCTGGATAAATACCAATAGTTTTACCTTTAACTAAATCTATAATTTCTTGGAAAGTAGGAATATCGAATTTCCCATCATAAACAGCATTTTGAGGACGAATTTGAGGAATTCTTTCTTTTGCCCGTAAAGTTTTAATTTCACCAAGGGTAAAGTCTTCAGTAAACCAACCATTCTTTACCTCTCCATCAATTATTTTTGTAGTTCTGCGATGGGCAAATTCTGGATGATTCACAACATCTGTAGTTTGAGACATTTCATTTTCATGACGTGCAATTAATATCCCATCTTTTGTAGAAACTAAATCAGGTTCAATAAAATTAGCCCCCATTTCAATTGCTAACTTATAAGCCGCTAATGTGTGTTCGGGACGGTAGCCACTAGCACCTCGGTGGGCAATCACAATCGGGGGTTGTTGCGTCACAGTTGTAGTCATTACAAGTGATACACCAGTTTGATAGCCAATATTACAGCGATTTTTAGGTAAGAGAATACCCAAAAATAAATTATCCCAAATACAATATTACATTTGTAGGGGCGCAATGCTTGCGCCCTTAAGCCCTAAAAACCCCAATTTAGCCTATAAACCCTTAAAAACCGGGTTTATTCCCCATCTTTATCTGTCAAAGGGAAAGAAGAGGGTTTGAGCACAAGAGGGTTTGAGCGGTTTTATGTTTCTGTTGAAGCTTGCACTCCTACCAAACTTTACCCGTCGTAAAAGACGCTTAACTTGAATCCAATTGAGTTGTTAGAAGATTTGTTCAATTTATTGGGCAAAGAAACCATTATTGTTTGCATTTGATCAACTTCATTCATTGCTGAGCGAAAATAGTTGAGGTTCACGCTTCTAAACCAACTCATGCGTGCAATTAGAGCGTTGTGTATCAAGTTCTCTGAAGCTGCCTAAAGCTATTTAAAGAAAACGAAAATACTTATTGTTACTAGTTCGTCCATAACTTTGGGCGATGTTTGAAGTAACTAGCTATATTTTAGTACTCTTGGTTCTTCCGCTCAAACCCTCTTCCTTCTTCCTTGAAGGTCGAAGACCTTCGATCAAAACCCCAATTTAGCCTATAAACCGTTAAAAACCGGGTTTATTCCCCATTTTTATGCCTCAAAACCCCAATTTAGCCTATAAACCGTTAAAAACCGGGTTTATTCCCCATTTTTATGCCTCAAAACCCCAATTTAGCCTATAAACCCGGTTTTTCTGTGTATTGACACATTTGGAATTATTTAGTATATTTGTACTATAAATACATCAGGCATCTAAATTCGTTCTTAATAAACATTACATCTCAGTGTAATTAGGGATAAATCTACGTGTTCAAAAATGATTGAAAATCGTGATTTTACCCTAGTCATTGACTGAGTAGTGGCTAGAATCAAAACATCAAAAATAGTTTAACAATCTATCAATATTTAGAGGACTTTTATGAACAGCAACATTGAAGTAGTTTTCAGCTTTGACACCACAGGTAGCATGTATCCTTGTCTTACCCAAGTGAGACGTAAAATCAAAGAAACAGTCACACGATTAATGAATGAAATTCCCTTAATTAAGATAGGAATTATTGCCCACGGTGACTATTGCGATGAAAAATCTACTTATGTGACGAAAATATTTGATATTTCCAGTGACGTTGATGCAATTTGTAACTTTGTCCAAAATGTTGAACCAACTTATGGTGGAGATGCACCAGAATGTTATGAATTAGTATTACATCAAGCTCAATCTTTATCTTGGTCAAAATTAGCCAGTAAATCTTTAGTATTAATTGGGGATGATATTCCCCATGCACCAGCACGTAACCCCCAAAAATTGAATTGGCGCAAGGAAATTAAAAAATTATCTGATTTGGAAATAATGGTTTATGGCGTCCAGGCATTAAATCGTTCCCATGCAACACCATTTTATCAAGAAATAGCAGAACAATCTGGGGGTTTTCATATTAGCTTAGACCAGTTTTCTTACATTACAGACTTATTTTTAGCAGTCTGTTATCAACAATCCTCCAACGAACAATTACAAGAATATGAAAAAGAAATCATCACCGATGGACGTATGAGTCGGGGGTTAAATAAAATCTTTAACTCCATGCTGAATCGGGAAGGAGTATCCTATTACCAAGATGCCGATTTACGGGCAGTTTCTCCGGGACGTTTTCAAGTTTTAGAAGTAGATGAAAATATTTCTATTAAAGCTTTTGTCTTAGAAAATGGTCTCAATTTTAAAGTTGGTAGGGGCTTTTACGAATTTACCAAAAAAGAAACCATTCAAGGTTACAAAGAAATTATTTTAATGGATAGAAAAACCGGAGATTTATTTGAAGGAGAAGCAGCAAGGGAAATGTTAGGAATTCTCGGAGGTGAAACAGTGCGGCTTAAACCCAATAACCTAGAAAAATACGTTGTTTTTGTCCAAAGTACCTCTGCAAATCGTAAATTAATTGGTAAGACACGCTTCCTTTATGAAGTAGAAGACTGGCATTCTTAAGGAAGAAAAAAGAGAAGATATTATTTAATTGCTGGATGTATAAAGGTGATGGAACTTGTTTGATTGGTACTGCCTTCACCTTTGTTTCTTCATTGTAATCTTTTACAAATAATTCTTTTGTCTGTTCTGCAAAGGTTTTACAGTAATTGCAACGAGGAACATAGCATATTCACAACAGTTTGACTTTTGCAAATAGACATCTGGTGGAAAAGAATGTAGAGACGTTGCAATGCAACGTCTCTAAAAGGGTTTTGGACAATGCATATTTAATTTTCACGCCTATGTCTAATATGTTTGGGGTATTGTAATTTAATCTTGGTGGATATAATGTTAGTAAACTATGACATTCATTATGTCATCAAATCATGATAAAAAAAATCGCAGGATAAAGCCACGGATACCTTAATTATAGCAGAAATTTGTGGCTTGTAAACCCTGAAATATCGTTCGCGGCAAAATGATAATGATTCTTATTCCCACAATTTTCAGCACAAAAAGCGCTTTTTGGAAAAATTGATAAAAATTAACAATGAGAGGGTGAGTGAAACTAATGAACTACTCTATACCCAAGTGGTTTAATGACACCTTCACAAAAAGCAGGAGGTGGCGATCGCCATTATCAGTGACCTGATACCAATTTAGGAAAATCCTTATACATCTAGATTATCTGTGGGGGTTTAGCAATGCTCATTAGTGTCAACTTAATTTAAAATCCGCACCCCGCAAGGAAATTAATTTCCACAGCGAGTACACCAAGTCATCTCAAGATGAATAAATAATCTAAACCTCGTCCAAGTCGAAACCTGGAGTTTGTCAAAAGGGAATAGGGAATAGGGAATAGGGAATAGGGAACAAAAACCGGTCAATAAAAAACTATGGGTTTCAAAATAGACGTGGTTTAGTAGGAAAAAATTAAAACCTACAACCATCTATCAAAATCAACTTGAGAGGGTAGTAGGCTTTCTTGAGTCTACTTTAGTAGACTTTATTTATTAGCCCGGAACTTTAGTTCAGGGTGGGTAGAAAAGGTGACAAATAAGCCTTTAAATTTAATTCAATATAGAGGGATTTGGTAGAACCGATGGAAGTGGAAGTTAAACAACGAGTTGAGGAATTGCGAAAACTACTGCAACAGGCTAGTTATGCTTACTATGTTCTTGATTCTCCGATGATGGAGGATGCAGTATATGACCAACTGTATCGGGAATTGCAAGATTTGGAAACCCAATATCCGCAATTAATCACCCCGGATAGTCCAACTCAACGGGTGGGTGAAAAGCCTGCAACCCAGTTTACTTCGGTTCGCCATAATATTCCTCTATATAGCTTAGAAAATGCTTTTAATCTGGAAGAATTAAAGGTTTGGGAACAACGTTGGCAAAGACAAGCACCTAATCCTGGAAAAGCTGAATATGTGTGCGAGTTAAAAATTGACGGTTCAGCCATCGCTTTAACCTATGAAAATGGCATCCTAGTTAGGGGAGTCACCAGGGGTGATGGGGTAACGGGGGAAGATATTACCCAAAATATCAAAACCATTCGTTCCATTCCTTTAAGGTTGAATGTAGAGACGTTAAATTTAATGTCTTTACCAGAAAGGGTGGAAGTGCGGGGAGAAGCATTTTTACCCCTGGAAGTATTTAATCAAATCAACGTCGAAAGACAAAAAGCCGGTGAGTCATTATTTGCAAATCCCCGCAACGCTGCTGCGGGAACCCTCAGACAATTAGATCCGCGAGTTGTGGATAAACGTAAGTTAGATTTCTTTGCTTATACCCTGCACATCTCCGCTATGGATGATATTAGTAGAGACGTTAAATTTAAAGTTTCTACTCAGTGGGAAGCGCTGGAATTACTGCAAAAAATGGGTTTCAAAGTTAACCCCAATAAAAAAGTGTGTTCAGATTTACCAGAAGTCTCGCAATATTACGAGTATTGGGACACTGAACGCCTAAATTTAGCTTATATGACCGATGGAGTCGTGGTCAAGCTGAATTCCTTTGCATTGCAAGCACAGCTGGGATTTACCCAGAAATTCCCCCGGTGGGCAGTGGCGTTAAAATATCCAGCAGAAGAAGCACCCACCCGTGTAGAAAATATTGCCATCAATGTGGGACGAACTGGTGCATTAACCCCCCTAGCAGAAATGCGTCCCGTACAATTAGCAGGGACTACCGTATCTCGCGCTACCTTACATAATAGCGATCGCATCGCCGAATTAGATATCCGCATTGGTGATACAGTAATCGTCCGTAAAGCCGGGGAAATTATTCCGGAAGTGGTGCGGGTTTTGGTGGAATTGCGTCCGGATAATACCACACCCTTTATTATGCCTACCCATTGTCCCGTATGCGGTCAAAAGGTGGTAAAGGAAAGGGATGAAGCGGTGATTCGCTGTGTTAATCCTGCTTGTGCAGCTATCCTCAAAGGTTCCATCGAACATTGGGTAAGTCGGGATGCTGTGGATATTCGGGGAATGGGGGAAAAATTGGTACAGCAACTGGTAGATAAGGAGATGGTGGGTTCTGTTGCTGATTTATATAACTTGACAGTTGAGCAGTTGTGTAAAATGGAAAGAATGGGGGAGAAATCCGCCAAAAAGATTGTGGATGCGATCGCACTTTCCAAAAATCAGCCCTGGTCGCGGGTATTATATGGTGTGGGTATTCGTCATGTGGGTAGTGTGACTGCGCAAATGTTGACGGATAAATTTAAGAGTGTGGAAGAGTTAGCGGAAGCTAAGGTTACAGATATCGAAGGAATTTATGGTATTGGTGCAGAAATCGCCGATTCTGTATATCAGTGGTTTAGAGTTAGTGAAAATCAAACTTTGATTTCTCGTCTTAGGGATGCTGGGTTACAACTTGCGCTGACAGAGGAAACTGAAACTGTAAGTAGTGAAAATCAAAAGTTAGCAGGTAAAACCTTTGTGGTAACTGGGACTTTACCAACTCTGAAGCGTGATGAAGCGAAGAATTTAATTAAAAAGGCTGGTGGTAAAGTTACTGATTCTGTGAGTAAGAAAACAGACTATTTAGTAGTGGGTGAAGATGCGGGTTCTAAATTAGTAAAAGCGCAGAAATTGGGAATTACTCAGTTGAGTGAAGCGCAATTGTTGGAGATGTTGCAGTAGGGGCACGGCATCGGCAAAGTTACTTTATACACCGATAAATTACGTATGCCGTGCCCGAAATTGGGAATTACTCAGTTGAGTGAAGCGCAATTGTTGGAGATGTTGGAGAGTTGGTAATTGGTAATTGGTAATTGGTAATTGGTAATTGGTAATTGGTAATTGGCAATAATTTCATCCTTTACTATTTAACTAACAAATTACACCAATGTCAGAAACCGGGTTTCTTAAGAATATTGACCTATAAAATCCTAATTTTTGGTTTAGAAACCCCGACAGTCGCTACCCTGCGGGAAGCCGCACTCCGTGCGTCTATAAGTCGGGGAACCCTTACTTACAGAAGCCGCTCCGCGTCTACGGCAGTTGCACCCCTGCGGGGAAGCAAGCTACATGGGGGAAACCCCCATAGACGCGGTAGACGAGCGGAGCGAGGCTTCTCGGAGAGTGCGGCTTCTCGAAGAGTAGACCGCACTGCCTCACCAACGCGCTGCCTCGCTTTCTCTATGCTGTTGACAATGGTGCAATTTATCAGTTTTAAGGGATTTTCATTGTACTGGTGTCCAGATCCCCGACTTCTTAAAGAAGTCGGGGATCTATCTAAACGCTAAGATAAAATATAGTTCCTCTTTAGCCGTTACACCATGACATCAACAATAACAGACCGTCTATATTCTTTTGAAGAATATCTCACCTATAACGATGGTAGTGATAACCGCTATGAACTAGTAGACGGGAAATTGGAACTGATGAATCCACCAACTTTTAGACATTTGTTAATTGCCAAGTTTATTGAAAATTTCTTGGATGGTGAAATTAATCGTTTGGGTTTACCTTGGCTGTGTTTAAGAGAAGCGGGAATTAGAACCGGATGGCGTAAATCTAGGTTATGTGATATATGTGTGGTGGCTGCGGAACAGGTAATGGAATTCTTGGATGAATCTGCTGTTTGTCAGTCTGCACCATTGTTGGTGGTGGAAGTGGTTAGTCCAGAGTCTGTGAAGCGGGATTATCGCTATAAGCGTTCTGAATATGCAGCTTTGGAAATTCCTGAATATTGGATTGTCGATCCGATTGAGTCGAAAGTGACGGTTTTGTTGTGGGAAGAAGGTTTGTACGAGGATAGGGAGTTTGTAGGAAATCAGCAGATAGTTTCTCAGAGGTTTTCGGAGTTGGTTGTGACGGTGGAGGAAGTTTTAGCTGCGGGGAAGAAGGAAGAGGAATAAAACACACAGACACAAAGACACAAAGGAAGAGGAGAGGAAGCAATTACTCAATTTTTTTTATTTAAAAAACGCGCTCCTTTACCACGATTGCAATCTATACAAAGTGTTTGCAAGTTTTCAAGTTGGTTACTACCTTTTTTAGAAAAAGGTACTATATGGTCAACTTCTAATTGAATTTGTTTTGCATTGCGACCACAGAAAACACATTTGTACCCATCTCTGTGTAACACTGAAACACGAACTGATGCAGGAATATAACGGGAGCGTTTACTTTTTTCTTGCTTGGATTTAGACTGGGATTTGGTTGCATCAGGTTTTTTAGTCTTTGGCTTTTTCCGTTTTTTTGCGTTTTGAGTGTTAACTTGATTAATCAAATCCCGAATCGCTCCACGCACTAGTTTTTGTAGTGGGTTAGGAGTTTTTTTTGGCATTTAGGGTTTAGAGGTTATTTATAAAGTAAACGTTAAGACCCAAGAAACCGGGTTCCTCTGGGTGAAGTATCGAATATTATCGTACTTAGTCTGAGAGAAACCCGGTTTCTAACCACCCATAGACTTAATATTTAGTTTATAAATGGTCTCTTAGTCAAGCAACTTCTTCAGACCATAAGCTGCAAGTCCGACTACCGCACCAGCAGCTACAACTGGTGCTGCACCAATAGCTACAGCAGTTCCACCCACTGCTAAACCCATACCTCCTACTGTTGCAGAGATTCCAGCACCTGCTAATGCTCCACCAGCAGCAAATCCAGCTGCTTCTTTTAAATCATCATCTTTGTTAGGTATTATTGTGTTATCTCCCTGTTTTGCAAGTTTTAGAAAAGAACATCTCAAATAAGATAATACTTTTGTAAAAATAAAATACAGAAAATACCTTACTAGTTGTACTTAAATTATGAATAAACTTTTCGCAAAGCACATCCAGTAGATTTTCCTAGCCATAAACATTATAGTAATTATAAACTATTAACCTCTGTGCCTCTGTGCTTCTGCGTGAGATAAATTTATAAAATCACCGGGGATAATCCAATGCCAAAAACACAACACATCCTATTCTCCAAATTCCACTCCTTCATAAACATCATTAAAGGGAATTTGAAACTCTATCGACTGAAGAAACAATACTGAATCCGCTGACTCATACTCTGTTAATACCCATTGACCTTGAGAATTTTTAGCAAATTGTTCAACAAAATATTCATACTGATCAATCATAATATACTCTTTTAATTCCGGGATGGAACGGTAATATCTAAATTTAGTTGTTCTGTCATAGTTTTCTGTCGATTTAGACAAAACTTCTATAATCATTAGGGGATTTGTAACTATGATATTGCCAGTCCCTTCATATTTTGGTTTTCCCTCAATTACCATTTCATCTGGATAAGTATAAATGCGATAACGCGGTATCCACAACTTCACATCACCCATATATATTTTGTAATTTTTACCCCGCATCTGCAATTTAAAATTGGCGTAAAAATTACCCGCAATTTCATTGTGATTTGTAGTCCCACCTGTCATGGGTACAATTTTTCCATCCCGGTATTCATTTTTAAATTCCGATTTTTCTTCTAGTTGTAAATATTCTTCTGGACTGTAGTAATGTTTTGGTGTTTGTGTCTGCATAATAACCATATCAATAATATAGCGATTCACTCTTTATCAAATACAATCTAGGACTGACGCATTGTACATAAGTACTATACGAAATTTAGTTATTTCAGCCATTTATAGAACCTAACACAGCAAAAAAAGCGAGTGAATTAGGGTTATGCAAAGCGCGTGAAACGACTGAATTGCCTGATACATATTATGGCTAATTTGTACAGTGCGTAACTCCTACAATCTTGTGTGGGATGGGCATCCCTGCTACAACAAAAGTGGGATGGGCATCCCTGCCCGTCCTATCCCTTTGAAAACCGCTATAATATCAATCACCGGGGATAATGCTGTGCTAAAAACTGCTTTGCTTCATTACTATCCCTAATTTCTCCATCCAAAGTAGCCGCTAATAAATCATCAAGAATTAGCCGATATTGGGGTCCTGGTTTATATCCTAACTTCTTTAAATCATTACCATTTAATAATGGTTGAACATCAGACCATACTGTTAAATAATGGTAAATTTGTCTGCGGATAGTTTTCTGACTGCCTAAAGCAATTAAAATCAACATAGGTAAGTCATACTGTCGCAAAAATCCCACCACCTGACTGGGACGATGGTAAGTCGGTAAAGATTCCTTCACCTGTGCTTGTACTTGTGCTAAGTTCCGCAATCTTTCTATACTGCCTTCTTGCAATTGCAGATTTGTGGCTACCTTCCCCCGATATTCTGGTGCGATATGGGCGATAATCACCTCTAAGCGCATTTGCCAGTGAATCAAACCCTGGTGATGGTCAAAACGCTGTAAACAGTACTCTAAAAGTCTTAACTGTCGCAATAGTTCCCCATTTAATTGCAGGGTAGGATGGATGCACTGTAATGCCCCTAATTTGCCCAGCAAGCCCAAAGCTAACTTCCAATAGGGTGCCTCTAGAATATGCTTTAACTCTGCCTTTAAGCGGGTTTGTAGCGCCGGTGCGCGGCTATTTTCTTTGGTGATGCGGTCATATACCCCACTGTTGATGGCATAACGGATATATTCCTCTGTTTGCGGTTCAATTTGAAAGCCAAACCGCACAGCAAAACGTACACCCCGATAAATGCGGGTGGGGTCTTCAATAAAACTGTTGGGGTGTAAAACCCGAATTTGCTTTGCTTTTAAGTCTAACAAACCCCCAAAAAAATCCAGTAATTGACCCGCACGGGGAGGAGTCAAACGCAGTGCTAAGGCATTAATGGTAAAATCCCTACGGTATAAGTCTTGACGAATGGAACTTGCTTCTACTTCCGGGTTAGCCGCTGGGTAGGGATAAAATTCTGTCCTGGCAGTGGCAATATCTACCCAGAGGGAGTCTAAATCTTGGTCTTGATGCCACAGTAAGGCTGCGGTTTGAAAAGCACCATGGACCTCTAGCCGTGCCAAAGGATAAATTTGTTGCAGTGCCTTTGCTAACTCCACACCTGCACCCACATCAGCAGACTTATGAAAACCATCCACCACCAAGTCAATATCTTGAATCATCAAACTACCAGCAGCTTCTTCCGCTAGGAGTAAATCCCGTACAGCACCCCCCACTAAATATAAATGCCAACCCCTTTGTTTTGCCTGCAAAGAAGCTTTGGTTAACAATTCCCATAAAGCAGGTGTGAGACGGTTGCGCAATTCTGCCAAAGTAGGTAATACAATATCCTCTTTCCCTTCCTTGTGCTTCTCCCCATCTCCCCATCTCCCTATCTCCCCATCTCTTCCCTGGTGCAATTCCCGCAAAACATCAGTGCGAGTAACAATTCCTACTAATCTACCCTGGGATAATACTGGTAAACGCCCGATGTCATAGGTTACCATCAAAGACTCTATTTCTGGCAGGGTTGTTTCTGGAGTAATGGTTTTGAGATTAATGGTCATATAACCCTTCACAGGAGCATGACTAAAACCGTGGTGTAAAGCAATATCTAAATCTCTACGGGAGATAATCCCCACTAGCTTCCCTTGGGCATTAACCACAGATAAACCAGAATGTCCATACCGTAACAAAGTCCGGTGTGCTTGCTCAATGCTAGTTTCCGGACGAATAGTACGTACAGGGGATGACATTAAATCCCTAGCTATGGGGGGATGGGGAATTTGCGCCTTTAAACCGCCCAGAATTTGGTTTAATATATTTTCAGTCTTGGCACCCCGCAGATTCAAAGATGCCGCTTGGGAATGACCACCACCACCAATGGGCTGAAATAACTCATTGAGATTAACCCCCGGAATTTGCGATCGCCCAATTACCGTTAACCGCCAACCTTTCTCAACCCTTTCGGGATATTCATTCGCCAAAATTAAAGCATCGATTTCCGTTAATTCCACCAATTCTGACGCCAGACTGGATAATCCCGTCACAAAACCATCAGTCCTCAAAGTTACCCAAGCGATAGTATAGCCCCTAATGCATAAATAGCTTAATTTGTCAATAGCGTCACTTAAGAGTTGTTGTAATTGGGGAGACAAACCAGGTTCCACATATTCCGCCACCACAGATAAACTGGCACCTTGTTGCATCACCCAAGCCAAAGCCAAGGCATCCCGGGGGGTGGTATGGTCATAGGTGAGGGAGCCAGTATCAACATGAATTCCCAAAGCCATGGCGGTAGCTTCTGCGGGGGTGAGGGAAATTTGCTGCTTTTGTAATTCCTCAACAATAATGGTTGTTGTAGCACCCACCGGGCAAATATGTAATTGGGTAACAGGAATATCACCAGCTTGTTGCAGATGGTGATCGTAAATAATCACTTCCTGGAGGTGGGGTAAATCAAACCATTGGGAGGCTTTTCCCAAGCGATCCCGTTGTTGAGTATCAACAACAATCAAAGAGCGGATTTTTTTGGGATTTACCGAGCGTCTTTCAATTAAAGGGTATTCATCCCGGTGCAGAGCCAGAAAGTCCCTTACAGGGGGATGAGCGCCCCCAGTGAGGACGATTTTACTTCCCGGTAGCAACCGTGTCAATCCTACCGCCGCTCCTAGGGCGTCAAAGTCCGCTGTGGTATGACATAAAATTAAGTCCATAGTCATTTATCATTGGTTATTTGTCTTTGTACTAGGGACGCAACCGACACAGGAGGGGAGATGACAAATTTTCTGATAACTTACAAATAAGCAAAATTTGTTAACAGTGGACAGTAAAATATCCTATTTTTAATATATGTAGCCATATTGGGAGAACAATAAGATGTCAATTATATTCCAAATAGCTTTATTAGGGCTGGTTCTGTTGTCTTTTGTCATGGTAATCGGGGTTCCCGTTGCCTATGCCAGTCCCCAAAATTGGGTTGAATCTAAAAAACTGTTGTGGGTTGGCTCTATTGCCTGGGTTATTTTAGTGGTTGTGGTTGGAATCTTAAACTTTTTCGTAGTTTAAGCGACTGCTTCAATCTAACCCTAGCAAATAGCATAGGAGCAGGAACAAAAGGATGAAGGATGAAGTATGTTCAGCATAGCCTCTCCCAAAGGCAAAGATAAAGTATGTACATACAGCTTTATCCTTGGAACTTCAGCCTTCCCAAGAAGGTCTTCATCCTTTACTTTCTCCAGAAGAAATGTATATTTGCAAGAAGTATAGTTGATAAGTGAAGCAGTCATGGCAGTTTTTGAGGGCAGTTTTACTCAAGCAGAACCTTTACGGTTTGCCTTGGTTATTGGTCGATTTAATGACCTAGTTACCAACAAGCTTTTAGAAGGGTGTCAAGATTGCTTAAAACGTCACGGTATAGATATTAATCCCCAAGGTTCTCAAGTAGACTACGTCTGGGTTCCAGGTAGTTTTGAAGTTCCATTAGTGGCTCGACAGTTAGCACTTTCCCAGCACTATGATGCCGTAATTTGCCTGGGTGCAGTTATCCGGGGACAAACACCCCATTTTGATTATGTTTCATCTGAAGTTGCCAAGGGAATTGCTGCTGCTGCCTTTCAAACTGGCGTACCTGTGATATTTGGGGTATTGACAGCAGACACCATGCAGCAAGCTTTAGAAAGGGCTGGCATCAAAAGCAATCACGGTTGGGATTATGCCATGAATGCCCTAGAAATGGCTAGCTTAATGCGGAATTTACGCTCTAACTTAGGAGAGGCATACTCTGGGAGTTCTCAGTCTTTACCTGCCGCAGCACTCAAAAGCGCAAATGTCGATAATCTTACCCCAGACTAAGAATAACATCACAAAGGCGTTACACCAATTTATGAACTAAGGGAATACCAATAAACACATATTTTGGCACAGGCAAGGATGCCTGTGCCACAAAAGTCCTGATTGCGCTATAGTTTTCCATTCCCTGTTCCCCATTTCCTATTCCCTGTCCCTCGTTACAAAGTTCTACCTTTCCTCGTTTCCTCGTTACAAGGTTCTACCTTGTAATGCATCCATTGGAGGCTCTGCCTTCTATTCACTTGTGGAGGCAACAGCCCTCCTTAAATGCATTTCCAGGCAGCAGCCCGGAAACGAGTTAGCCTGGAGTTGAGTTATTCCTGCTTTGTTCCTATTCCCTATTCCCTATTCCCCGTTCCCCAAAGTAAAATTTCCAAAAAACAGTTGACAAATCACTTTGAATTTGAGATATTTATATTTAGCACTGCGATGCGGGTATAGCTCAGTGGTAGAGCGTCACCTTGCCAAGGTGAATGTCGCGCGTTCGAATCGCGTTACCCGCTTTCAATAAAGGCTAGTTGCTTGCTATACAATAGCATATAAGGGACTTGTAAATAAAAAACATCACAAAATTTGAAGGTGTTACAGTCATCCTTGTCTGTATCAGTGGACAGGCAAGGATGTCTGTAACACAATATGGGATAAATTATTTATTGGTATTCCCTAATAGCCAATACCGAGCTTAATCTCAAAAATGGGAGTGGGATTTTCTTTTGTAGAAGGGTGTAGCTGGGCTTTTCTAAGAGTGGGTTGAGCTTGGATCACAATAATTGGAAATCCCAGATTTTTTTATAATTATATTAAGTTGGGCTAATACTCTTGAATATTTTTTGAACACAAACAGATTTTTGCTGCCCAATTGAGGGAAAATGTATTTGGAGGCTAAATACTTACCCACACTTATTAATTCTATAAAGGAAATTTATAGGATAATAATTAACCTCCGATGCATCTACGAGGGGATGGAATCCTCGCAAGCTGTTAATAGAAACTGCTGAAATTGTTAGAACGCTTGTGCAATCTCAAAAAGCCCAAAAATTAGACTTCCATCGGGAATATCCTTGTCCTTGTCGTCGTCGGGGACAATTAATTCCCATTACCCTGACAGAAGCATTTGGCTGCGATCGCTGTCAGCAAATATTTGTAGTTGAAGAAAACGGTTATGTACTAGAACAACTTTCCAGCACCTATCCCTACAAACGAGCTTGGCGTTGGAATGGTTCTAGTTGGCAAGTTGCTCATTCTCGGCTAGGAGAAAGCTACATGCCAGTAGCGCTGGGGATTATTTTTGTGTTAGTGATTATATGGTTACCATTAGCACTCAGACTGGCAAGTGGTTCCAGTATAATAGCTTGGGCATTAGTGGCGGTATTATTAGCAATTTTACCAGCACTTATGGTCTGGCTTACTTACAGGCGTTAACCAAATGACAGTAGATGCTTTTGATTATAGTCCGGAAACAATTGCGATCGCCCAACGTGCGGATCAAGCTGCCTTTAAGCTGGGAGTAACAAAGGGAACAGAACGTAGTCGTGCTGTACTGGCAATGGCTGAAGCGCTCAAATTCTCCTTTGACGATATTCTGGAGGCAAATACCTTGGATCTGGAAGCCAGTCGAGAAATGGCTGTACCAGAATTAATTTTGGATTGGCTAAAGTTGACTCCCCAAAGATTGGAGTCAACTGTAGAAATTCTCCAGCGCTTAGGGGAGTTATCAGATCCCCTGCGACGAGTCAGAAGTGCTGACTACCAATTGCAGGACTCCCAGACTTACTCGCAATTAATGCCTTTGGGAGTGATTGCCTTTGTTTACGAGGCATTTCCGGAATTAGCTGCGATTGCGGCTGGTTTATGTATTAAAACAGGTAATAGTCTGATTCTCAAAGGAAGTACGGAAGCTAGCCATTCTAATGCAGCAATTGCCGATGCACTCACCAATGCTGTGATTGAAGCAGGTTTACCAGTAGGTTGCTTACAATTAATCACAGAAGAACATGGGGGTTCGATTCGAGATTTAGTTACCCAAGACGAGTATTTAAATTTAGTGATTCCCTACGGACGTTCTAGCTTAGTACAGCAGGTGATGCGACAGTCTACTTGTCCGGTTTTAAAGTCAGCAATGGGTAATTGCTACCTTTATTGGTCTCTAAATGGCAGCTTAGAGATGGTGCAATGGATAATTATTGATAGCCATGAAAGCGCACCCGATCCGGTAAATGCCATTGAAAAAGTATTGGTTCATCGACAAGCAAATCCCTCTTCCTTAGCAATTTTGTGCAATCATTTGCAGGAGGAAGGATTTGTAATCAAAGGAGATGCCGAACTTCTAGAAGCTTTTCCCCAGTTGCAGCTAGTCCAGAATGGAGAATGGGAAAGTGCCTATTTAACCAAGACAGTAGCTTTTAAACTGGTGGATAGTTTAGAGGAGGCGATCGACTCGATTAATCGCTATAGCAGCGGTCATGCAGACTGTATTGTCACCGATTCTTATCAAGAGAGTCGGCAATTTGCCTTGGGTGTCAACAGTGCTTCTACGTATATTAATGCTTCCCCGCGTTTTAGTCGCAACCCATCACGGGGTGATTCGATCTTTTTGGGTATGTCTAATCAAAAAGGTCATCGTCGGGGATTAATTAATCTGGAAAGCTTGACTACTGTGAAGCATATTGTCCAGGGAAATGGGCGATTTTAGAGATTAAGAAACAAATGATAAGTATTCATAATTTGGGTTAATTAGGGAAAACAATCATTTGCAATAAATCTTTTCATTAGCTGCGGCAATGAAGTACAATGAGCCTGCACTGTAATTATGCATACTCAATTGTATAAATTCAGATTGCATAGAAATTAGATATTCACATTCTTTAATTAACACCTTTCATGGTCAAGACACAAACGAGAGTAACTTTTGCCAAAAGCATTGGTTTTAGGAAAGAGTTAAATAAACGGGTTGATGCTTATTTCAAATCTGAAAATATTTCTCCCCGAGATAATTTGGCAATGTATTTGAAAACAGCAATTATTTTTGGATGGGTGATTTCTGCTTGGAGTTTTACTCTCTTTGGTCCACCAATAATATGGATGAAAGTAGTTGGATGCATCATTTTAGGATTTGCCATTGCTGGTGTTGGTTTTAGCGTCGGTCATGATGCTAACCATGGAGGTTATTCTGGTAAGCAATGGGTAAATTATGTTTTTGGTTTAACTTATGATGTAATTGGTCTATCTAGTTATTTATGGAAGTTTCGCCATAATTCTCTACATCATATTTACACTAATATTTTGGAACATGATGTAGAAATCCATGGGGATGGTTTGGTGCGCATGTCTCCATTTATGGAGCATAAATGGTTTCATCAATTTCAACACATTTTAATTTCTTTTATTTACGCTATAGTACCATTATATTGGTCTGTATCAGATGTACATCTGATTCTCTTCAAACGTAAATATCACGAACATTCTATTCCTACTACCAAACCAGTAGAAATGGTGATTTTGCTGGGTGGTAAATTCCTTTGGCTGGCGATATTTTTGTTTATTCCTATGGCAGTAGGCTATACTCCTGTTGAGGCAATTACGGGATTTTTGATTGTATACATGTCTTATGGAGTGCTAATTTGTAATATCTTCATGTTGGCTCATGTTTTAGAACCAGCAGAATTCATTGAACCAAATCCCAATTCAAATACTGTTGATGATGAATGGGCAATTGCTCAAGTTAAAACCACAGTTGATTTTGCACCCCACAATTGGTTTTTGAATTGGTATATTGGTGGATTAAATTATCAAACTGTGCATCATTTATTTCCCCATGTTTGTCATATTCATTATCCGAAAATAGCGCCAATTTTAGCAGAAGTATGTGAAGAATTTGGGGTGAAATATAATGTTTATCCAAGCTTTGTAGGAGCATTAGCTGCTAACTATCGTTGGTTGAAAATTATGGGAGAAAAACCCCAGGAAGTTATTGCATCTTAATTAAGATTGTCTAAATTTTAGTAGGGGTTTAGCAATGCTAAACCCCTACTTTTTGCTGTTCCCTTTACACCAATTTAAATTATTCAGGACTTACGATAGTGTCACAGTAGATAGGGTTTTGGTGCGTTAGACTAAAGTCATAACGCACCCTACAGATACTAAATTTTAGTAGGGTTTAGAAATGCTAACCCCCTACATTTTTACAGAGATCGCGATCGCTTGTTGGGGCGTTATGTTTGAGATAGCCTCCCATTACAGCACAAGCATCCTGCATTAGCTTGCCGAACTCTAAATCTGCTAAATTCCATAGAATCACCGTTTTGTCCTCACTGGCAGAAGCAAGAGTCTTGCCGTCAGGGCTAAAAGCAACGCTGTAGACATAATTTTGATGCCGCTTGAGAGTTTTGGGTTGTTTATTTTCAAGGTTCCAGAATTTGATAGTCTTGTCAGTACTGGCAGAAGCAATGGTCTTGCCGTCATGGCTGAAAGCAACCCCCAAGACCATACTTTCATGCCCCTTGAGAGTTTTCGGTTCTGGTTCTTTACTTTCAAGGTTCCAGAGTTTGATAGTCTTGTCCCTACTGGCAGAAGCAATAGTTTTGCCATCAGGGCTGAAGGCGATGCTGTTGACCCAATCTTCATGCCCGTTGAGAGTTTTCGGTTCTGTTTCCTGCCCTTGGAGGTTCCAGAGTTTGATAGTCTTGTCCCTACTGGCAGAAGCAATAGTTTTGCCATCAGGGCTGAAGGCGATGCTGTTGACCCAATCTTTATGCCCCTTAATGGTTTTGAGTTCTTGACCTTGGAGGTTCCAGAGTTTGATAGTCTTGTCCTTACTGGCAGAAGCAATAGTTTTGCCATCAGGGCTGAGGGCGACACTGCTGACCCAATCTTCATGACCCTTAAGGGTTTTGAGTTCTTGACCTTGGAGGTTCCAGAGTTTGATAGTCTTGTCCCTACTGGCAGAAGCAATAGTTTTGCCATCAGGGCTGAAGACAACGCTGTTGACTACATCTTTATGGCCCTTCCCTAGGGTTGTGAGTACTTGACCTTGGAGGTTCCAGAGTTTGATAGTATTGTCTCTACTGGCAGAGGCAATGGTCTTGCCATCAGGGCTGAAGGCGACGCTGTTTACCGCATCTTTATGCCTCTTGAGAGTTTTCGCTTCTCTACCTTGCTTGTTCCAGATTTTGATAGTATTGTCTCTACTGGCAGAAGCAATAGTTTTGCCGTCAGGGCTAAAGGCGACGCTGTTGACTGTATTTTCATGCCCAAAGAGGGTTGTGAGTACTTGACCTTGGAGGTTCCACAGTTTAATGGTATTGTCCCTACTGGCAGAGGCAATGGTCTTGCCGTCAGGGCTGAAGGCGACGCTTATGACATCATCTTCATGCCCCTTGTTCGCGTAGCGTTCCGAAGGAAGGGTTTTGAGTACTCGACCTTGGAGGTTCCAGAGTTTGATGGTATTGTCATCACTGGCAGAAGCAATGATCTTGCTGTCAGGGCTAAAGGTGATGGTGTTGACCACACTTCTATGCCCAAAGACGGTTCTCCGAAAGTCCGTCTTCAGTTCTTTACCTTGAAGATTCCAAAGTTTGATGGTATTATCATCACTAGCAGCAGCAATAATCTTGCCGTCAGGGCTGAAGGCGACGCTGTTGACATAATTTTCCTTCCCCTTGAGGGTTTTGAATTCTTTCCCTTCTTGAAGATTCCAGAATTTGATGGTATTGTCATTACTGACAGAAGCAATTGTCTTGCCATCAGGGGTGAAGGCGACGCTGGAAACCACATCTGTATGCCCCTTGAGGGTTTTGAGTAGTTGACCTTGGAGGTTCCAGAGTTTGATGGTTTTGTCATTACTGGCAGAAGCAATGGTCTTACCGTCAGGGGTGAAGGCGACGCTGGAAACCACATCTTTATGCCCTCTGAGGGTTTTGAGTTCTTTCCCTTCTTGAAGATTCCAGAGTTTGATGGTATTGTCATCACTGGCAGAAGCAATGGTCTTACCGTCAGGGCTGAAGGCGATGCTGTTGACCGTACTTTTATGCTTATTCAGCCGATTGTGCTCTCTAAATCCTTCCCCATCAACTGCCTGATGCAAGACTGTCGAAATTAAATTTTTAGTTTTGGGTGTATCTATCCCAAATTTTTTACGTAGGTTCTCTGCCTTAATAGCTTCAAGCAGGGCATCAAACTTGACATTTTCCTGGGAGAGTAGCAATGAAAATTGACTTAAGGAATTAAGTTGAGCTTTTTGAGCATGTTCGGCTTGTTTCTGAGCATATTCGGCTTGTTTCTGAGCATATTCGGCTTGTTTCTGAGCATATTCGGCTTCTTGAGTCCGCTTTACAGCAACCCCAGCAAAGGCAACAGCAGCTACGAATCCTATACTGATAATAACAAGAGAGAACTTTTGTCGCCTAGCATTTTTTTTCTGTTCTGCGAGTCTTGCTTCAGCTTCTTTTGTCTTCTCCTCCTGTAAACGCAGCATTTGGGCTTGTCGGCGTTTTTCTGATTCTTCTACCATTTTAATGGCATTTTGACTCGCTTCAATAAATGCCTTTTGAAGAGAAGTTGCGGTAGGTTTTTTCTTTTGTTCTTCCGTTTCCTGTAACCAATTTTGAGCAATTAAAAATTCACTACCCCGCAACAATAAGTCATCACTTTTATCTTTATACTCCCACTCCAATGCCCGATGCAACCATTTGCTATGACTGCGGACATGTTCTCTATCAGTATCTAAGGTTCTCACCAATTGATTAAAATTGGCATTAAAATCCCCTTCATGACCATTAAAATCAATCCATTGCACCTTCGCCAATTCCGGATGCAAATCTGCTGTATTTACTTCCCGATGTAGCACTGTCACAAAGCGTTTATTCAAAGAAGCAGCATACTCCACCTCATCCTTACAGTAAGGGGAATTTACTGACCTTGGTGAGAGAATAAATAGAAAGTTATCACAGGCATTAATTCCTTGATAAATCTCCTGCTGAAAATCACTCCCCGATGCAATACTTTCCTGGTCAAACCAAGTCGTTTTTCCCTGTATCTGTAAGCTATCATTTAGCTTTCTCGCCAAATCCGAGTCAGCGCGAGAATAGGAAATAAACACATCCAACGACTCTAATGGTGGTTGCCGGAGACTTTCATTAATAAATTCTGATTGTAACTGTGTGGGTGGATGCTGTACCCTTTTCTGTGCCAGTTTCAACCAAGTTTCGGCACTCCGTAAATTATACCCCCGCAAGAGAATGGTAGGATTATTTTGTTGCTGCTGCCACTTCAGCGCTTTAGTCAATAGAATTTTATGCTCGTTGTAATAAGCTGCATCCTGATATAAGATATTCAATAATTGGCTTTCATCGACGAGATAATCGTCTTCCTTGAGATTGTCCGTAAGGTCGATATAATGCAAACACCGCAGCACTGAGGGCAACTGCATTTCCTGGGTTTCTCGTACCAATATGGGAATAATCCGCTTATTCAGCGACACAGCTAAATCTAATTCTTGCTGACAGAAAGTAGACTTTACTGAGTCAGGAGAAAGCAAATAAACCAGATTATCCGCTTGTTCAATTCCTCGGTTAATCGCTGCTGCAAATGCTTCCCCAGTTTGAATATCTGTGGTATTCGTCCAAACCGTAATCCCCTCTCGTCTCAAACTCCTGCGAATCTTCTCCATCGTCTCCCTATCCTCATCAGCATAGGAGAGGAACACCTGAGTCATCAAGTTATTAGCATTCTTGATACTTTCGGTGATGTATTCGCAATGCAAATCACTGGGAAAACAAGGTGCTTGTTCATCTTGAAAGCGGATTTTTAACCAAGCTTCTGCTTGTTGTTTCTCTTCCCCAGTTAACAAGTATCTCGTTTGCTTTTGATTCCTCTCCCATTCTAAGGCTTTGGTTAAAAGATGAGTATGGTTTTCGACATAATCGTCATGATGTTTTAATAATGCAATTAATCCCGCCAAAGACTTATCAAAATCATCAATTCCCTCTCGAAAATACACCCAATTAATCTTACCAATGGTCGGGTGCATATTTTGAAAACAGGTATGTTTTCCTTTATTTTTATATATTTCCCACTCATCATCCGTCCCATTCGGGTTTCTTTGTTGCCAAGTTTCCCGACTGATTTGCTCAACATGTAATAAAGGAATAATCCGTTTATTATGCTTAATCGCTAACTCAATTTCTTTGCCACAATAGGGCGAATTTACCGAATGTGGTGCAATGATAAACAGGAAGTGATATGCCTTTTCGATACCATCATCAATTTGATTCTGGAAATCTACCCCTAGAGGGATGTCATTAAAGTCAAACCACACCCTGAAATCTTGTGCGTGCAAGTGAGCTTGAAGTTTGGTTGCAAACTCTTTACTGTCAGCTCGTCCATAAGAGATGAAAGCATCGAAAAAGCTAGTCATCAACTGCTACCCCGTTCCTAACAAATTAAATTTATGGTTTATTTGTTAACAAGTAATTATACTGATAATCTTACCGGATAATTGAGTATAAAACATAATTTTTAGGTCAGCGATCGCAAAAATTTCCACCCTATTTACTGTTGATGTTTTTACAGAGGTTGCGATCGCTTTCTGGGGCATTGTGCTTCAGATAATCCTCCACTTGAACACTAGCATCCTGGATTAGCTTGTCTAATTTTAAATCTGCTAAATTCCATAGAATCACCGTTTTGTCATCACTAGCTGAGGCAAGAGTCTTACCATCAGAGCTAAAACTAACCCTAGTCACCCGTGCATTGTCACCCCTTCTATTAATTCTCATCTAGATGATTTTAGCAGCTTGATAGAACAAATCAGGAATGATAATATTTACACGTTAACTTTAGCACCATCAAAAATACTGTTCTTAGATCCAGTTAAAAGTGATGATTACCAAAGGAAAGGTATAAAGCTAATGACTTCGTTTGAGGCGTTGCTGATTGAAAGTATGAAATGTATAAACTTGTTAACTGAAAAATGATTCAAACTAAATATATTAAGTCTATTAAAAACACAGATTTTCCTGCTCTATTTAACGCCGCAGACCAAGCTTCTTTATCAGCACAAAAAAAGTACCTACTTCTTGTCAAATCAGATTTAGCAATTCTGGTTGTTAGCGCCATAATGTCTTCTTGGAGTCAGGGTCCTGACTCAAATAGTCAGGGTCTTGACTATTTAGCTATTCTCGGCGCGATCTTGGCAACTGTGGGTGTATTTATCACAGCTGAACTTTCTTCATCCAAGCTTGAACGGATTTGGTTTAGCGCACGTGCTGTAGCTGAGTCTATCAAAAGTCTTTCATGGCGTTATATGATAGGATCTGAACCATTTCCTTCTTTTTTAAATGACCAAGAATTGGATGAAACATTTATTGAGGAAATCAACAAAGTTTTAAGACAAAAGCAAGACATTGCCTCAGAATTAAGCACTGATGTCTCCACGATGCCGCAAATAAGTGAAAAAATGAGAGAGATAAGAGCGCTATCTGTCAGTGAACGCCGAAATATCTATCTTGAATATCGGATCAAGAAACAGCGTAATTGGTACAGTACAAAAGCTACCTACAACCGCAAAGCAAGAACCAAATGGTTTAACGCCATCATAGTTTGCCAAGCACTTTCAATTATAGCCGCTATTTTACACGCAATACCTTCCAAACTTCCTGTGAATGGTACTGGCTTTTTCGCCGGTCTAGCTACGGCTTTTTTATCTTGGTTACAGATTAAGCGACACCAAGACCTAAGTCAATCGTATGCCCTTGCTGCTCAGGAGTTAGGGTTTATTGAAAGTTTAGGTCATCATATTACGTTAGATGAGAAATTATCAAATTTTGTTGCCCAAGCTGAAAAAGCTATATCTAGAGAACACACCCTCTGGATAGTTAAACGTAATGACTGAGGATCGGTTATGAGTTCATCGGGTGACCAACCTTCGGTCGAGGGAACAGGGAACGGGCAACAGGCAACAGTTCAAAGGTTGTTGCCCTTGAGTTCCCTCGACTCTTAAGATTTTTAGCTGAAACAGCAAGAAGCCCCACATCCTACCCGGAACGGGAGGTGTGGGATGAATTGCGAGGTAAAAACGAAACGCCCCACTCCCTGTTAAGCCGTAGGCTTAACAGGGAGTGGGGTAGTTGAGTTTTTACCAATATTTTGTTCTGGAAGCGTGTCTATAAAATCTTCAATAACACGAGTCATTGATTTATCCTGATGAGCGCAATATAAACGCAGCTTATTTAATCTTCTATCACTTAGCCTTATGTCTAATCTATTTTTCTTCATAATGTCTGGAATACGTCTGTACATTTATGATAATATATACATAGGTCGATCAACAAGGTAAAAACATGAGAACTTCGTACCAATATAAAATCAAACCGACAAAGTTACAACGCAGAACCATAGACAATACTTTGGAAATGTTACGTTATCAATATAACTATCTGTTGGCTCAAAGATTTGATTGGTATGAGCAAAATCGATGTTCTATTGATAGATGTCCTCTTGTTTGTTATCTTCCTGAATTAAAAGAAAAACCCAACTATTACAATCAAAAAGCATCTTTAACACAGCTAAAAAAGGATAAACCTTGGTATAAAAACATTCACAGTCAAGTATTACAAGAAGTCCCAAAAAAGGTTGAGATTACATTTGATAGATGGTTAAAAGGTGATTGTAGTGGAAAAAAGTCCGGTAGACCTAGGTTTAAGTCTAAAGGTCGTTACAGAACTTTTACTTATCCCCAATTCAAACAACATCAATTTGCAGGGGATAAAATCACTCTCTCAAAGATTGGAGATGTTAAGGTAATTTTTCATAGACCTATTCCTGTTGGTTTTACCATCAAAACTGTATCTGTTACTAAAAAAGCTGACGGTTACTATGTAACTTTAAGTCTTGATGATAAGTCCGTGCCTATTGTTAAGCCTGACTTTGATTCCAATAACATCGTAGGTATTGATGTAGGTTTAATCGATTTTTATGTTGCTTCTGACAACACCCGAATTACTGCACCGAAATATTTACGTAAATCTGAACGTCAATTACGTAAAGCTCAGAAACGAGTTTCAAGACGTAAAAAGGGTTCTAAACGTCGTCAAAAAGCTATTAAAAAATTGGGTATCAAGCATAAAAAAGTTGCAGATACCCGTAACGATTTCCATTTCAAAACAGCTAATCAACTGCTCAAAAAATATGATGTAATAGCAGTTGAAAAACTAAATATAAAAGGTCTAGCTAGGACTAGACTTGCTAAAAGTATCCATGATGCAGGCTGGGGACAATTTATTTCAATACTCACAAACAAAGCCGAAAATGCTGGTTTGTTGGTAATTCCCGTCAAGCCTCATGGAACTTCCCAGGAATGCTCGAATTGCGGTCACAAGGTCAAAAAAACCTTATCTCAAAGGATACATAATTGTCCGGTTTGTCATACTTCGATATGTCGTGACCTCAATGCAGCAATTAACATCAGGAAGCGTGGGGCACACGCCCTGTCTAAAAAAGCTCAGTTAATGTCTGGGGTTGCCTAGAGTCACTGAGAAGCCCACACTCACCCGTAGGGGAGTGTGTGGAGTATGTCACCAAACTTCTTTATTTGCTTATTTTCAAAGTCAGCAACTTCTACCTCAGTAAACTGAGTGAAAGTGTAGTCACTAGCAGCAATACGACAGGTGATGACGAATTTAGACAAGCTAAATTGTTGGGAAAAATCTCGAATTTCTTTAATGATGCGATCGCTATCTTCTTCTCTCACTTCATCCAAACCATCTAATAATACCAATGCTCGACCTTTTTTCAATAACTGTTGTGCTTTGGTTTGAGCTTCACTCACCCCGCACTCATCCAACCACTGAGAAATATAATCAAGCAAACCAAGTTCACCTGGTGTTTCCGCAAATTGTTTGAGAGGAATGAAGATGGGGACAAAATCTTTGAGAAAATCACCTTGGATACACTGGATTGTTAAATATTTGAGGAAGGTGGTTTTTCCTGCTCCCGGTTTACCCAATACCATCAACTTACTGTAATCCAGTACAGCTTTCAGCCCTTCTACTCGCTTCTCCTGTACTTGATTCAAACCAAAGCGTTCAAAATTTTCCCTGTTTAAATCTTCCAAAAGCTTCTCTAAGTCAATCCCTCTACGTCCGGTGATTTTCTTTAGAATATTCACCTGAGTGTAAATACTTCCTAACTCTATTGGCTGAGTCATATCCAAAACCCGCATAGTACCGCAAGATTGTTTAATCTCAGCCTGTATCTTCTGTCGTATATCTTGCACTAAAGTATCAATTGGCGAGGAATTATTTTGTTGTTCTTCCTCTGGTGGAGGTTCAAATATATCTTCCCAGTTGAGATTGAGTCTTTCACAAATTTCTTCAAAGACGTAGCGTTCTACAGCTTTACCGTTAAAAAACTTGCTGATAGTTGAGCGACTTATTCCTAAATTTTCAACCAAAGCTTTTTGAGTTAGTCCCCTACGAATCAAAGCCTTTTTTGCTGCTTCAATTCCTGGTGACGATGCTTTGAGTGAACCTCTACCCATGCATAAACTCAATAAATTCTTTGAGTGTATTGTAACAAATCCACACCTAATCGCTTAATTACTTATAATTCCTGCTTGAATCACCCCAAACCTCTCTTACCCTCTCCTTAATAAGGAGAGGGTAACCCAGGCGGGTGAGGTTTTATAAGTATTCATCCACACATGATATAAGTCATACACAAACTCATACATCAGTCAGAAACTCATAACTTCCCAAAGACAGACACAGAAAGGATTTCAGACACACACCTGTCATGATTGAGAAGTAACAATTCAAAGTCAAATTATGCACCCTCACAAAACAGTCAAAACCAATAGACATCTCCGGAAACAACCAAAGTCTTACTATCACTACCTTTTTAACTGCGATCGCCAAACCGCAAAGGTAGTTAGTTTGTACGCAACAATAAGGCTTTGAGGTGTTTACTATTAATAACTAGCTAAAAAGT
>JASJCY010000058.1 GCA_030065825.1 Nostocaceae cyanobacterium
CTGTTGCCTGTTGCCTCTCTTGAAAAGTTGCTCATGGGGGAAACCCCCAAGACCGCACTTTTCGCTGTTGCCTGTTGCCTACCCCCACCAAGGGACTTTTACAGCTAACGCTGCCCTACGCGAACAGCAAGCCCTAAATAACATTAAAATTCCTCACCTACAAACGGCGAAGAATTAACAATTACCAATTACCAATTACCAATTTTAGGTGGAAGTAGGTGTAGGAGTTGGTGTGGAAGTAGGTGTAGGAGTTGGTGTAGGAGTAGAGGTTGGTGTAGGAGTTGGTGTAGGAGTAGAGGTTGGTGTAGGTGTAGGAGTAGAGGTTGGTGTAGGAGTTGGTGTAGGAGTAGAGGTTGGTGTAGGTGTAGGAGTAGAGGTTGGTGTAGGAGTAGAGGTTGGTGTAGGAGTAGAGGTTGGTGTAGGAGTAGAGGTTGGTGTGGGAGTTGGTTTGGGAGTGGGAGTTGGTTTGGGAGTGGGATTTTCGGCTTCTATCCTCAAGCGGTAATCGAGTGAATCTGTTCCCCTAGAAACAATTACAAATTCGTAATATCCGCTTTCTGGTAACTTTCTTGACCAAAAACGTTTTGTGGAATCTTCCAAGAATCTGTATTTACCTGTAGGGGAATAGATTGATAATAAAACCTTAGAGTTAGCGTCTAGATTCACTTGCGTGAATTGATTGCGGCTAAGTTCGGCAACAAAAACCTTACCAGTTGAGCCTTCTAAGGAACCACGAACCGTTTTACTAGTAGCACCTGGGGTAAACACAACTTTTTGATAAGCCCTTTTGGCAAGAATAGCATTGAGTTTGTCCGCAACAAATCCGTGCCAAACTTGTCCGATGTGCTTATTAATGAACTTTTTACCTTCCTGCTGTGGAAATTGCTGAAAAAAAGCTGCATCAGCCAAATCATACAAAGCGCGACTGGAGACATTCAGATTGTTGACTGTTACCTTCCAGCGATCGCGATCGGCTGCTTTGTAAGTACCTAATTTTCTCCTAGCATCAGAACTCAATCGCGTCAGCTTTTCTAGGACTTGTGCAGCGATTTCATCCCATTTAGCCCGGAAAAGCTCATCTTCAGGTTTATCGCTGAGGATACGTCCTTCTAAACTCGGATTTTCTCTCCAGAACAGTTCATTAACGACATTAACATAAAATTTCTCATTAACACCTAATTGCTGTCGTCGAGACTCTAATTTTTGCTTACGTTCCTGTTCTTCCAGTGAATATTGATCGGAGATATCAGGTGATTTCTTAACTGAGTTATTAATTGCCCACAAGCCAACCCCAGAAGCCCCTACAATCAACAATACTACTGGTAAGATGGTTTGCCATCTCCACCCCGTAGGGGCAGGGTTTCCCTGCCCAGGAGATGGGGAATATGGGTGAGTAGGGGCAGGGTTTCCCTGCCCAAAAGAGGGGGAAGAAGGGGAAGAGGGAGAGACAGCGAGGGTAGCAGATGTTTGTGGTTCTGGTGGAGTGGGTGTAGATTGGGAATAGTTGACAGTGGGGGGATTTAATGATTTGAGAACTTCCCCTACATTTTGATAGCGGATGTTGGGTGTAGGAGAGAGCATTTTATCTAAAATCATTCCCAAACTGGGGCTGAGATTAATTTCCCGTCGCCATTGCCAAGTCAAGGTATAGTTATCAATTAATTGTCCTGGTTGTTTACCAGTAAGCAACACTAGCATTGTTGCAGCCAATGAATATAAATCACTATGGGGTTCCACCAAACCCGTCTGCATTTGTTCTGGGGGAGCATATCCTATTTTCCCTAGTAAGGTGGGTGCTGGTGTTGTTGCTTTTGTCCCTTCTTGGTAATATTGGGAAGCCACAGCAGCTGCTACTTGTTTGACTCCCCCAAAGTCGATTAACACCGGTAATTTATCGACGGTACGGAGAATTAAATTATCGGGAGAGAGATCACGGTGAATCACACCCAGGGAATGAATATAATCCAATACAGGCAAAATTTGCTGTAACAACTCACGTATTTCCGCTTCCGTAAACTTCATACCTTGTTTTTGGCGTTCATCTAACAAGGAACGATAAGTTTCTCCTTCTACGTAATCCTGCACCAGGAAAAGGTATTCCTTATTTTCTACACTGATGCGGAACAGTTCCCGGAAGCGCGGAATTTGGGAATGTTGTAGCTTGTAGAGAACAGTGGCTTCTCTTTGGAATAACTCCTCCGCTTTTTGTAAAACATACTCAGTTTGCACCTGGGGAGAGAATTCCTTTAAAACACAAAGTTCCCGAAAACGGTTAATATCTTCAGCTAAATAAGTGCGTCCAAAACCACCTTGACCAATTTGACGCATAATAGAATAGCGATCGCCTAAAATTTTACCGACCAAAGTACCCCCAAAAGTTGGGGGTACATCTAATTTCTCGCCACAATGCAAGCAAAAACGACTACCGTCGGGATTTTCATGTCCTTTGGAACAATAAGTCATAGTTATTAAATTTATCAGTTATGAGTTAGGAGTTAGGAGTTATGAGTTAACAGTTGTTCCAGACGCGACATGTCGCGTCTGTACAGGAGTTATGAGTTAGGAGTTATGAATTAGAGACTTACATGAAAATAAAATACCAGTCAAATATCATCTACGTCTAAACGGTTATCACCCTTTGTGTGGTTCGGTAATAGGTAATCCTTTCCTCAATTTTAAATTTTGTAGCTTGCACACCCCGTAGACACCCCGTAGGAGTATTTTAAATTTTGAATTGTTTCCCCCCCATCTTCACCTAGTAGATTCTAGTTTACTAACTTGCTGAGCTGCGATCGCATACCAAATTTGCCCAAATGTAGCTTGATTGAGTCTATTACGGGGTTGTTCGGGAAACAGTTTATAAAAGATTTGATTTGTTTGTTGATTGAGTTTTTCAATGCTGTAATTACCTAATTTTCCAGATGCAGCTTGTCTTTTCCAGTTTTGATAATCCTTAGCGCTATAGTTTCCCAATTGACGACGAATTTCTTTACTTAATTTTGCCTGTTCTAACTTGTTTAATAAATCTTCCGCCATTACAAACCAATCTTGACGTAAAGCTGCATCTTCAGAATTTGATGTGAGACTACGTCCCTTTACTTCTGGATATTTTGTATAAAAAATTTCATTAGCTGTACGATTGAAAAAACCTTCTGGAATTTCTAACTGTTGGCGACGGTTTAAGAGTAAACTGATACGACGGGCTTCTTTACTTGCTGATGATTTACTGGGAGAATTAGAACTGTCTGGAAGGCTGGGTAAAGAAACCTTGGGCAAAGAAATAGATGATACACTGCGTACAACGGCATTTACTAACGCCCAGGTTCCGGCAAAAGTTAAAATAACTATCGTTGTCCCTATCATACTCATGGCAAAGGGACGCAACCAAACAGGCAAAGGTAATTTTTGAGCTATGACTTGAGTTCTATTGTGGAATTTACTGACAATAGCATTAGCCCGTTTTTGCCCTGGAGACACCACCATTGTCCGCAACTTGGTAATATAAGGATTAGCAGTTTTAACAGCACTGGGGGATTTTAAATCCTTGAGGGCTTCATCAGCACTTTGGTAGCGATCGCTCGGTTTATAAGCCAGCATCTTTTTTAACACCGCTTCTAAGTTGCTGTTGACTTTTATTTCCTCTCCCCAACGCCAGGTTCCGTGATAGCTGTCGTAGAGTTTTTGTGGTTCTTTACCTGTTAGTAATACCAGTACAGTAACTGCCAGAGAGTACAAATCGCTACTAGGAAAAGCTTTACCCTGACGTAGTTGTTCTTCCGGTGCATAACCTTTTTTACCCAATAAGGTGCGATTTCCACCCAACTGAGTAAACCAAAATCCCTTACTTGCTGGTAATTGCTTCACTCCCCCAAAGTCAATTAACACAGGCTTATTATCGGAACTTCGCCGAATCAAATTATCAGGAGAAATATCCCGGTGAATAACCTTTTGGGAATGGATGTAAGAAAGTACGGGTAAAATTTGTTGCAGAAGTTTAACTACTTCTTCTTCGCTAAAATTTTTACCTTGACGCTGTTCAAGCAAATCTAGGTAGTTATCACCCTCAATATAATCTTGGACTAAAATGAACAAATCCTTGTTGCTGACCTGCACCTGTAGGGAAGAATGAAAACGGGGAATTTGCGGATGTTGCAGTTGTTTAAGGACACTTGCTTCCCTCTCAAACAGTTCTTTGGCTTTTTGCAAATCCTGCTTGGCTTCTACTTGGGGAGCAAATTCCTTTAACACACACTTTTGCTGGGATTGAGTATCTGAGGCTAAATAAGAACGTCCAAACCCTCCCTGTCCCAACATACGCACAATCTGGTAGCGCTTGTCAATCATTTGTTGGGGAGAAAGGGGTAAAGGTTCACCACATTGGGTGCAAAAGCGGTTATTCCCTTGATTTAGGTGTTGTTTACTACAATAGACAGCCATGGTGCAAAAAGGATGGATGGATAGAGGGTTTTTATGATATAGCTACAACGTGGTTGAGGTGATTTACGTATATAAATGCCTTACCGTTATAACAATTTTCTTTAATTCTGCAACAGATACTCAGCAGGCTATGGGTTATTTGTATAAATTATCCAAAAATCAAAGTCAGCATATATTTAATAGAATCTTCTGTAAACAGGTGACATTGCAACCTCTCTACAAACAGAAATCTAAAATAGTGTAATTATAGATTTTACTTGAGAATGGTACTTTAAATTTTTGATACCAACAAAGTTTATGAAATCAACATCTCAACAACAACGAGCAATCAAAGCATTTACAGATTTTTTAAACACTCCTTTAGAAAATCTACTACAAAATCATCTCAATATTAAGATTGAGTCCATAATTTTAAATTTATTTCATGATGTGGCTACTACTGTACCTGCTTACAAAGCTTTTTTAGCAGAACAGGGAATAAATCCCGACTCCATTCAAAGTTTAGATGATTTCCACAAATTACCCCTGATTACTAAACAAAATTACTTGCAAATTCATCCCTTAGCAAACTTATGTCGCCATGGAAAATTAGAAAAATCTGACATGATTGCTGTTTCCTCAGGTTCCACAGGTAAACCCACATTTTGGCCCCGTTTCTTCACTGATGAACTGCAAATTGCTACAAGGTTTGAGCAAATATTTTATGATAGCTTTGCTGCTGATAATAGACGTACCTTGGCTGTAGTTTGTTTCACCTTGGGAACCTGGGTAGGGGGAATGTATACCAGTAATTGCTGTCGCTATCTTGCTAGCAAAGGTTATCCCCTTACCTTAATTACCCCAGGTAATAATAAAACAGAAATTCTGCGGGTAGTACAAGAATTAGGCACTAATTTTGACCAACTTGTATTATTAGGATATCCCCCATTCCTTAAAGATGTCATCGATACTGGTATTAACCTTGGCGTGCCATGGCAACAATACCAGGTAAAATTAGTCATGGCGGGAGAAGTCTTTAGTGAAGAATGGCGCAGTTTAGTTGCAGAAAGATTAGGTTCCCAAAATCCCTGTTATGACTTTGCATCCCTGTACGGAACAGCAGACGCAGGTGTATTAGGGAATGAAACACCATTGAGTATTTGTATTCGGCGTTTCTTAGCCCAACATCCAGATGCAGCCAAAGCCTTGTTTGGAGAATCTCGCTTACCTACCCTAGTACAATATGACCCAGTCAGCCGCTTTTTTGAAGTCCAAGATGGTTCTTTGCTGTTTTCTGGAGATAACGGTATTCCCTTAATTCGCTACAACATCTTAGACACTGGAGGGATTATTTCTTATGATGCCATGCTTGAATTTTTGGCTAAATGGGATTTTAATCCACTAGCAGAATTGCAAACTGAAAATACTAGGGGAATTCGTCCTTTTCCCTTTGTTTATGTATTCGGACGTTCTAACTTTACTGTTTCTTATTTTGGCGCAAATATCTACCCAGAAAATGTGACAGTGGGATTAGAACAATCGGTAATTAAAGATTGGGTGACGGGTAAATTTGTTATGCAAGTAAAAGAAGATGTAGATAAGAATAGGTTTTTATCTGTGGTGGTGGAATTAGCACCAGGGTTAGAAAGTAATGAAGAGAAAAAAGAGACGATTGCAAATTCAATTTTGACTCAATTAAAACGGTTAAATAGTGAGTTTGCTAATTATGTTCCTTCAGAATATCAAATGCCGCAGGTGGAGTTAAAAAGGATGGGTGATCCAGAGTATTTTCCGATAGGGGTAAAGCATCGATATACCAGAAAGTGAGAGATAGAAGTAATATAGTCAACTTGAATTGCAAAAAGCATTTTATACCAAAATTTACAGGTAAAAAATGCATCACATGAGCGTTAAAACATATCAGTGCAGTTGAATAAATAGCAGGCATTTATCTTATTAAGCGATGAAAGCAAGAGATAAAATTAAAGCACTTAAGAAGGAAATTGATAAGCTTCTGATTATTCATTACTCATGTGAAAATCTGAGTGATGACAATGAAGGATACTCACCCAGAATTACATCAATAGCTGTTCAAAATGTCGATAGTCGGAATACTAATAGCTTTTCTATTCATCTTATAGCAGAGGAAGAACAATTACCGAGAGAGAATATTGAGCAAGAATATAATCAATTAGAGAAAAAGATGCTAAGTAAGTTTTATGAATTTGTCCGACAGCACAAAAATTATAATTGGTTACACTGGAATATGAAGACTGTAAATTATGGATTTGAAGCGATTGCTCACAGATACAAAATACTTTCTTCAGAGGATGCCCCCAATATACCTGAGTCAAAAAAATTTAATTTATCCTCTTTGATACTGGAAATATATGGAGATAATTGTGTAGACCACCCAAGAATGATAAAACTTATGCAAATCAATGGTGGCGTTCATCGAGATATCCTCTCTGGAAAAGAGGAGGTAGAAGCCTTTAGAAACAAAGAATACTTAAAGCTTCATAAATCAACTTTGTGTAAAGTCAATTGGTTTCGTAAAGCATTTACTTTGCTAGCTGAAGGTAAATTAAAAACTCAAAGATCAAATTGGCTACATACAGTAAACCAGTTCCTAGAGTCATTACCTGCAAAGGTACTAGGTTTTGTATCTATTCTTTTTACAATTTATTCAACTATTGACTTGATTTATAAAAACTATTTTGTCAATTCTGAATCTTCTAAACCTGCTAATATACAGAACGATAAAAAATAGTTAGTGCGTTCGCAATCCTTCGTAGGTTGGGTTGAGGCTTTGCGAAACCCAACACAGATAAGAAACTCAAGACTATCGAGAATTTGTTGGGTTTGCTGAGGTCAACCCAACCTACAGTAAAAATATTCAAATATAATTGTAGCTAACAGTCTTCAATTTATATTCATCATCCCATGAAATATCATAATCCTTCGTAGGTTGGGTTGAGGCTTTGGGAAACCCAACACAGGCAAGAAACCCAACATTACCGGTAATTTGTTGGGTTACCCTGCGGGAAGCAAGCTACGTTCCACCCCTCCGGGGAAGCAAGCTACAACCCAACCTACAGTAAAAATATTCAAATATAATTGTAGCTAACAGTCTTCAATTTATATTCATCATCCCATGAAATATCACAATCTCTCGTAGGTTGGGTTGAGGCTTTGCGAAACCCAACACAGATAAGAAACTCAAGACTATGGAGAATTTGTTGGGTTTGCTGAGGTCAACCTAACCTACAGTAAAAATATTCAAATATAATTGTAGCTAACAGTCTTCAATTTATATTCATCATCCCATGAAATATCATAATCTCTCGTAGATTGGGTTGAGGCTTTGGGAAACCCAACACAGGCAAGAAACTCAAGACTATGGAGAATTTGTTGGGTTACCCTGCGGGAAGCAAGCTACGTTCCACCCCTCTGGGGAAGCAAGCTACAACCCAACCTACAGTAAAAATATTCAAATATAATTGTAGCTATCAGTCTCCAATTTATCTTCATCATCCCATGAAATATCACAATCCTTCCTAGGTTGGGTTGAGGCTTTGGAAAACCCAACACACAAACGTAGCTTTTTCCCCCAAGGTAACCCAAGATGATGGGGAATTTGTTGGGTTACCCTGCGGGAAGCAAGCTACGTTCCACCCCTCCGGGGAAGCAAGCTACAACCCAACCTACAGTAAAAATATTCAAATATAATTGTAGCTAACAGTCTCCAATTTATCTTCATCATCCTATGAAATATCGCAGGGCAACAGTAGAAGGCGGTACATTCTTTTTTACCCTAGTCACTCATAACCGTCGTCAATTCCTGTGTGATGAAGAAAATATCTTGTTGTTACGAAGTATATTTAGACAAGTAATGCAACAACATCCCTTCACTATTGATGCAATAGTAATATTGCCCGACCATTTACATTGTATTTGGACATTACCACCTGATGACAGCGATTTTTCTACTCGTTGGCGATTAATAAAAAGTAGTTTTACTCGCCATTGTCATCCCAAGTACAAAGAACAAATATCTGCATCCCGACAACATAAAAAAGAACAAGCAATTTGGCAACGTCGCTTTTGGGAACACCAAATTCGTAATCAATCAGATTTTGCCTACCACGTTGATTATATTCATTACAATCCTGTGCGACATGGATATGTAAAGGCACCCAAAGATTGGCAGTATTGCAGTTTTCATCGCTATCTTAACCAAGGAATTTATGATTTTGATTGGGGTGCAGGGGTAGAATTAGAATTCCCGGATGATATTGCCAGTGAATAGGTAATTTGTGTTGGGTTTCCTACCCTCAAACGTCATTCGCTAATAGGTTCATGACTCCCCAACCTACCGGACTTTTTATGTTGGATGAAATCGGAACAAAAGCATAATATAAATGTTGGGTGACGGCGCAAATTATAGATTTATTGTATCGCTACAAATATTTTTCTTGCGCTTACACTCAACCTACGATTGAAAATTTATTGGTTTTGTCAAGGAATAATGACATAAAAATTTGCATGGTAAAGGCACATTTCCTATATTTTACCACAAAAGCACAGGTTGTAAACCTTGAAATCTCGTCAGCCATCTGACAGTAATTCTCAATAATTTTGGCATTTTTGAAGAGGAAGCATTTTTTTTAAAAATTCACAAAATGGAGTTCATTTCTCAGCAAATAGAAAGGAATAATTAAGAATTTTGTCAACATCCTAAACTGCATGAAAACGAAGTGTAGTAAATGCAGGTTGCTTTTTTTAACACTCCCATTGTAATTATACGGGGATAAGAAGCTATGACCCTTCTCGCAGGGTAGTTTAATCCACACAACGATAGGTAAACGGTGCATTAGACTTCAGCCGTAACACACCCTGCTGGCTATTGAGAATTGTCTAAATTGTTAGAGGGTAACCACAAGGGTTACCTCTACTATCTACTACCCTTCTTCCAATTGGGCACTATATTCTTGCGCTGTCATAGCTTCTTCAATTTGGCTAGGATCGTCAACCCGCACTTTTATTAACCATCCCTCACCATAGGGATCGTCTGCGATTTGTTCGGGAGATTCAATCATGGCATCATTGCACTCTATGACTGTACCAGTTACGGGTGATTTTAAGTCTTCTACAGCTTTCACCGATTCAATCGAACCAAGGGTTTCTTCCCGGGTAACAGCATCTCCAACTTCTGGCAATTCCAGAAATACAATATCACCTAACTGGTCTACAGCAAAGGCACTAATGCCAATGGTGGCTATTTCTCCTTCTAGACGCACATATTCATGGGTGTCTAGATATCTTAACTCTTCAGGATAATCGAACGACATATCACTTCCTCTTCCACAAAAGTAAAATTACTATTCCCATACAGCGGTAGTTAACCAAACTGTCCATGAGTAACTGACAAAACAATTATTCCTCAAAAATCCCCAAAATTATCACTTACTCAAACGAGATTGGGAACGATAAAATGGTTTTTTGACTAGAATTGCTGGATAAGTCTTACCGCGAATTTGCACTTCTAACTCTTGACCAATACTTGCAAGGGGTTTGGGAACGTAAGCTAAAGCAATAGGATAACCAAGTGTGGGTGATAGGGTGCCGCTGGTAATTTCTCCTACTACTTTTCCTTCGTAAATTACGGAGTAGCCATGACGGGCAATATTGCGTCCTTGCATTTGTAAGCCTACTAGACGGCGTTCTACTGCTTCGGCTTTTTGTTTTTCCAGGACAGAACGAGCAATAAAATCACCTTTGGTATCTAAGTGAACCAGCCAATTTAAACCCGCTTCTAAGGGAGTAGTGCTATCATCAATATCTTGTCCATACAGTGCCATGGCTGCTTCTAGCCGCAGGGTATCTCTTGCACCCAAGCCGCAGGGAGTGACACCAGCTTTGAGGAGACTACGCCACAATTCTACCCCTACATCTGGATCTACCATAACCTCAAATCCATCTTCTCCAGTGTAGCCTGTGCGGGCAAGGAAGGCTGGTTTACCCAGTACGGTTGCTTCTAGATGTCCAAAGGCTTTGACAGGGTTTAAATCTTCTTGTACAAATTGCTGTAAAATACCAGTGGCTTTTGGTCCTTGGACAGCAATTAAAACTTTGTCAAAAGAAAGGTCACTAAAGCTAATTTCTTTGGTATCAAGATGCTTGAGTAACCAAGTTTTATCTTTATCTGTCGTTGCAGCATTGACAATCATTACCCCTTTTTGTTCCCCAGTGGTGGTTTCACCTTGGTAATAAAAGATAATGTCGTCGATGATGCCACCTTCAGGGTTTAATAATACAGTATATTGTGCTTGACCTGGTTGCAAACGGCTAAGATCCGATGGCACTAATTGCTGAAGCTGGGAAATTAGGTTTTTACCCTGGAGAGTAAATTTACCCATGTGGGAGATATCGAACATCCCGGCTACATTTCTTACAGCTTCGTGTTCGCTGGTGATACTTTTAAATTGTACGGGCATTTCCCAACCACCAAAGCCGGTAAAACGTGCTTTCAGTTGTTGTGCTAGGGAAAATAAAGGGGTTCTAGCTAGGGAAGATGCTGTTTGTTGTTGATTTGCCACAGTTGCTTTTGATATCAATGCTTAATATCTTTATATACGAATGGCAGTAATTTAAGGAAAAAACCTTGTTAAATAAGCACAATCTTTGTTCCTCCTTACAAGGTTTCCCCTCGTTCCCCTCGTTACAAAGTTTTACCAAGTAGATGCATTTGTTGGAGGCAGAGCCTCCAATGGATGCGTTAGTATGGAGGCTCTGCCTCCAACCGATGGGTTTCCAGGCTGCAGCCCAGAAACGAGTTCAGGAGTTATTACAACAGTGCCATTATCTTTATATACTAAGGGCTTTATCCACTTCATGGAAGTCACAAGTTAATATCAGCAACAAATACAACATTAGAGATGTATATTTCTCATCTTGATACCTAAATTGCTGAAAAAATAATGATTTTCACTACTGCAAAATAATTGCGGCTTATCTAAACTTGAGGTGTGAGGAACGTCCCTGTTTAGCACAAATAAGGAAAAACATAGATTATGTCTAAAACTTTAGAGGTATTACAGGCTGCTATTACCGCAGATGAAAATGGAGTTAAATCCTTAGAAACATCTATTTTAGAAGCTATTGCTAAAGCCCGTACTACTTGCGAACAAACAGGAAATGACTCTCAAGAATGTGCTGTAGCTTGGGATATTGTGGAGGAATTGCAAGCAGAAAAAGCCCATCAACAGCAAGGGAAAAAGAGAAAAACTGATTTAGAACGCTACTGTGAAAAACATCCAGAAGCTATCGAATGTCGTGTTTATGATGTTTAATTTTTCCGTAATCCAGTAATAGCAGATTTAGTTAGTTGTTTAATTGCTTCTAAATTTGGTGGTGATGTTTCCGTTTCCATACCTAACCATAATAGGTATTCTACATTGCCTTTTGGACCAGTAATTGGTGACCAAGTTAAACCCTTGTATTGCCATCCTAATTCTAATGCAGTTTGTAATACTTGAAAAATCGCATCAGCTTGGTCATTAGCATCCCGTACAACTCCCTTTTTCCCCACCTTGTCTTTCCCAACTTCAAACTGTGGTTTTACCAGCAAAACCGCTTCTCTGGGAGGTTGAGTTAGTATCCACAAAGCAGGGAGAATCTTGGTGAGAGAAATAAAGGAAACATCCACAACTGCGAAATCAGCATATACCCTCCCTGACTCATTTAGGGAGGTTTCACCATACAAATCTTTTGGAGTGAGATGACGTAAATTTGTCCGTTCTCGCAAAATTACCCGTGAATCATTGCGCAAACCCCAGTCCACTTGTCCATAACCCACATCTACTCCATAAACCAATTTTGCACCTGCTTGTAATAAACAATCGGTAAATCCCCCCGTAGAAATTCCCCCATCCAAACAAATACGTTCTTTAACATTAATACCAAAGGTTTCTAAAGCCTTGGCTAATTTCTCTCCTCCACGGGAAACAAAACGGGACTTTTCTTTAAGTTTGATTTCTGCGTTTGTGTCTACTTCCGTTCCCGCTTTATCTATCAACACACCATTAACAGTTACCTCCCCCGCTTGAATCAGTCGTTGTGCTAATGCACGGGAGGTACAGAGATTTTTTTCTACCAGTAGGGTGTCGAGTCTTTGTTTCACCAATTGATATTAATCTATTGCTACCCTAAACTTATACCACTCTCGACAATTCTCACCATGTCTGTCACTCCAGATTTAGCAACCCCAGAAGATGTTATATTTCCCCCAGGGGATTTATATAGTGACGAACCACCTTTGGAAAGTGATTTACATCGACTACAAATGACGCTACTAATCCAATGTTTGGAGTGGTTGTGGCGCAGTCGTGATGATTTTTATGCATCTGGTAATGTTACAATTTACTATAGCCCCCGTCAGCGCAAGTCAGAAGATTTTAGGAGTCCAGATTTTTTTGTTGTCTTGGGAACGGAACACAAACCCCGTAAAAGTTGGGTTGTCTGGCAAGAAGGAGGGAATTATCCTAACGTAATTGTGGAACTGTTATCTGATTCTACAGCCACAATAGATAAGGACCTGAAAAAAGAAATTTATCAAAATACCTTTCGTACACCAGAATATTTCTGGTTTGACCCGAATAATTTAGAATTTGCTGGGTTTGTGTTGGTAGCTGGTAAGTATCAACCATTGTCACCCAATACTCAAGGTTGGTTGTGGAGTCAACAGCTAGAGTTATATTTAGGAGTTTATCAGGAAAAATTACGCTTTTTTACTGTTGAAGGTGAACTAGTTCCAACACCTGAAGAAGTCGCACAACAGGAAATGCAACGCAATCAACGTTTAGCAGCAAAATTGCAAGAATTAGGGGTTGATCCAGATACTATCTAGACAAGACCAAAAAACAAATTTCCCCGTAGGGGCACGGCGTCAGCAAAGTTACTTTATACACCGAGATATTACGCTTGCCGTGCCCATTCCCGGTTATGGATATTGTCACAGGTATGTTATTACCAGGGATACAGCATCGGCACCGCATCCGTAGGGGCACGGCATCAGCAAAGTTACTCTATACACCGAGATATTACGCTTGCCGTGCCCATTCCCGGTTATGGATATTGTCACAGGTATGTTATTAGCAGGGATACAGTACCGGCACCGCATCCGTAGGGGCACGGCATCAGCAAAGTTACTCTATACACCGAGATATTACGCTTGCCGTGCCCCTACTTCAACGAATTACGAATTACGAATTATTATTGGTGCGCTTACCTTGGGATAACCAAAAGGTCAATGAAAGCACGGAAGTAGAAGAAGTAGCAAAGAAATTCATTGAAGCAAATTACTATAACCCCTCGGTGCCAGGTATCGGATCTTTGAAATGTTGATTCTATCGTTCCAAGGGACGCTGTCATAAATATTTACAAAATTCTAAATCCCTTTTATATTACAATTTACAAGTCTGGATGCGAGAGAAGAAAAAATACCAAGTCCAAGTCAGTCCAAAGTCCCGAGTCTCGGTCTGGTCTGAAGTCGAAGTCGTCGTCGCATCTCGGAAGATGTCCCCTAGGTGATTCTGTGTCATAAGTCACATTGTCAGAACCAATCCAGCCATTCTTCATTCTCCAACCAACGCGATCGCCAAACTTTTCCCAAACTTCATCATCATAATTACCGTCTGGTATACCACCGACTTCCAGGTAAATTTGTTTCTGGACGCTGAAGCCAAAGTGTCCATTGCTATATTTTACCCATAAGTTGTCAATTGTGCGCAGGTCTGTAGAGGGAAAGTTTAACAATTCGTCTGAGTAAAACAAGTCTCCGTACTTTTTACCCACAGCCTTCATCATTACCAGGTATGTTTCACGGTCAGCTTCTTGCCATTTTTTTGCCTTTAATAAATCCCGCAGTTTGGTGTAGTCTATGTCTCTTTCTGAACTAAGGTCATCATTACTCAATACACTCGATATGTTTCCCGATGCACTTTGGCTATCTAATAGACATCTTTGGAAATTAGATATTAACCCTGACTGCGCAAGACTTTTATATTCTTTTTCGGAGATGTCTAATAAATTTAACCATGCTTGCATAGTTTGTGGACGTTCGTTTACTTCTAATTCCATTCCCGCGAGAATCCCCTGATTTAATTGTTCGCTAATCAGAGGTTGGTGCTGTTTAGGTGGAATTAAATCAACTTGAAGATATTTGCGATCCCAGGAAGTTGTGGGATATTCGCCAGTGACTATATAGTAAAGGGTAGCTGCCAAACCGTAAATATCTACTCTCGGTTCTTTACTACCATTCATCTGTTCATAAGGGGCAAAATTCTTATTACCAAAACTGCGAGAAAAAGAGGTAGCAGGTGCAATATCTCCTGCTAAACCAAAGTCGATTAAAATAGGTTCGCTACCCTTACGCAACATAATATTACCGGGATGAATATCACGATGCACAATAGAATTTCTATGCATTTCTACCAGCGCATTGCCAATTTTCAGAATGTAATTGACTGCTTGGGATTCCCTTAGGGGTTGTGGTTGATTGTTTGCATTTTCAACTAAATTATATAAATCTTGTCCTGCAATAAACTCCATTACCAAGCATGGTGTTTTACTCTCCCCTTCTTCTTCTTCAAAATAATCCATAACTCGGACGATATTAGGATGGGGAGATTGGCAGATTTGACCTAATAATTTTGCTTCTTGAATAAATTTATCGACATAGCGGTGATATTGTCTATCCCTTTGCAAACGTGAATTAGGAGTTTTAATGACTACTGGTAACTGGATTATCGTATTTTGTATAGCTTTGTAGGTAATGCCAAAAGCACCTTGTCCTAATTCTTTTTCAATAATGTATTTACCATTATTTAATTGATAACCGGGATACCAATACATAATTATCTATAGGAATTTGAATTTCAGAATTTTATTTTATCGGTTTTGTTGGTGATACAGTCGGTGTCGGTTTAGGAAGCAAATTCATAAACCAATCCCGAATCTCATTTTGAAATATACCCGTAAATATTGCTAGCACTGCGATAATCAAACCTATTATCCCTACCCGAAAGTTTTTAACTTCATAATTAGGTCTTTGTGGTGGTGTCTGTTCTGTATTTTCATCAACTTGAGGTTTTATCCTGAGGAAATCTAACCATTGTTGGATAGATTGGGGACGATTTTCTGGCTTTAAGTCCATTGCCCAAAGAATACCACGATTGACGCGATCGCTTATTTGTGGATTTAATTCCTTTGGTGCTGGTAATGGTGTCTGATTTTGCAATCTTTCTTTAGCACTAATGGGTTTTTGTCCCGTCAGAAGATTGTAAAGTGTCCCTGCTAGGGAATAAACATCAGTATACGCACCAAGTTCCACCGTGTGCGAATATAATTCTGGTGGGGTATAACCTGCTTCTGCTTCCGTTTCCAGATTGCTGACACTCAGCTTTTTGCTATCAAATCCCCGTGCTAAACCAAAGTCAATCAAAACCGCTTGGGTTGAACCAGCTTTAATCATGATATTTGCTGGCTTCACATCCCGATGCACCAAGTTATTTTCATGCACCACCCCCAAAGCTGCACCAATTTGTTGGATGTAGTGCAATGCCTCTTTTTCTGGCACAATATTGAGGGGACGATGAGCAAGATCAACTCCAGCAATGTACTCCATCGCTAAACACCACAAATCGTCTTCACAGAATGGATCTTCCAGAAGCCTAACAATGTTAGGATGTTGACATTTAGCTAATTTGAACGCTTCTTGGACAAATTTTTGCTGCAACCTGTTGAAGTCTGGTTGGTTGCGTAAATCATCATCAAGAGTTTTGATAACAATACGGTTCCCATTTTCATCCGTAGCGAGATAAGTAATACCAAAACGTCCTTGTCCTAATATAGTTTCAGCAGTATATTTACCACCGTGTAACTGCTTGGGAAGACTCCACACCATCAGCCATAAATTTTAGATACTAGCTTAATTGTGCCATACCTAAAAAACCAGGAGATTTTTCAAATAAGTAAGGAAATTCATGTTTGTGATACTCCACGAGGCACAAATTTCAGCTGCTGATAATTGTTGATTTTTGTAAATTTTTTGCTTGCGGGCTTGGAATTAGGGGACGGCTGTGGGATTATGAGAGTAGGAAATAATTCTTTTTTATAATGGAGTGGTGCCAAAATTTTTTCGACAAGCACCACTCCATTATAATTACAGGGTATTTGACCTAAATTAAAAATACCAGGAAACCCCAAAAAAAATAAATTTTTTTTACAAAACTTAACAAAAAAATTTACATCCAGTTTTTTGAGGAGTTGGATGTGTGGTCAAAAATTTTCATATCTAAAAGATAATTATAGGGTTGGGATTTAATTTTTGCAATTAGGAGAACGGGGAAAGTAAAACGAATAAATTCCGATTAACATCAAAAGGCAGTGAGGAGTTGACAGGTCAACTAATCTCAAATCAAAAATTCTTTAGAGGTGATAAAAAATATTAATTTTTGTAAATTTGTTGCTTCCAGGGTTGGAATTAAGGGACGGCTGTGGGATTATGGGAGTAGGAAATAATTCTTTTTTATAATGGAGTGTTGCCAAAATTTTTTCGAAAAGCACCACTCCATTATAAATAGAGGCTATTTGACCTAAATTTAAAATACCAGGAAACCCCGAAAAAAAGAAATTTTTTTTACAAAACTTAACAAAAAAATGTTCAGTCCTCTGGTTCTACTCCCAAAGCACGCAATTGAGCAGCCAGGCGTTCCGCTCTTTGACGTTCTTGTTCTACTCTTTCATAACCAGTTAACAACAAATTACCTTGCAAATCCCACCAGCGCAGCCAAGGTAATTCTACATTTTGATATTGTCCTTGCCAAATGCCTAATTCAACACCCAAAGGAGTTATAGGATAATGTCCCCGTTCATTTGCTGCTAATATTTGATATTGTCCTTCAATCAGGTGATAAACTTCCACACTAGCCTTACTTACTTCATAAATACCATAAAAAGCCGGACGAATCACCTGTTCATAAATCCAAAATTTACCAGTTGAGGGTGTATTATCTCGTTCCTCTTGACCGTCACCAGAGACAAATTCTAATACAATTAATGGGGCAATAAGCTCTCGCCATAACACATATGAACGCCTTGTTAGCCCATCTAAGGTAGGTGGAACATTCGGGACATAAAACCAATCGGGAGCTTGTGCACCTCGTTCTGGAGGGTCAGTAATGCGCCAATAAATGCCTAGGTCTTGACCTATACAATAGTGCCCATCAGGATGGCGTTGTTGTAGTATCGGCTGAATGGAATCAGTAAGTAAAACACTTTGGGGATGTTCTTGCCAATTCTTCACAAAGGTTCCGTCAGACTCTGGTAGTTGGGTGTGGTCTGGGAAAGGAGTTAGTTCTTCGGTGGGGGGATTGATTGCAGAGGTCATAGAAACTACCTTTGCACTTTACACACTTTACAAGGGTCATATTCCAGTGTAGCAGTAGACCTGCTAGTTATCGTAACCCTACTACCACAAAAAAAACAATCCTCCCAAGATGGAGCATCACTTACACAATTCAACAACTAAGTAGAACAGTGCAGGCATTGCTCTCACCCCAGGAGGCATAGTTGCAAGCAAGTGAATATTTATAAAGAAGTGTTGACAAAAAGCCTTCTGCCTTTAAATATCTTTCTCGCTCAATTCCCTGGTCATATAATCAAAAGGCTCATCTACAAAGCTTGTATCAGGGATACCAGCCTCTGCAACTTGCTCTTTGACAATATCCTTCATAATTTGGATTCCGCGCACTGTGGGACTAATGGGAACCCCCAGAGAATTGTAAGTTTCCCGCAATCCTTGCAGCACTCGCTCATCCAAAACATCCATACTACCAGCGACCATAGCATAAGTAGCATAGCGCAGATAATAGTCCATATCTCGCAGACAAGCCGCATAACGACGAGTCGTGTAGGCATTACCACCGGGACGAATCAATTCAGGTAGTTCATCAAATAATTTTAAACCAGCCTGCTTAACAATAGAAGCAGCACTAGAATTCACCACCCCAGCAGCTTGTATCCGTGCTGTACCGCTTGCAAAATAAGACTTGAGGTTGTCTATGGCATTCCGGTCGAAATAGCGTCCGGCTACGTCATAATTCTTAATTAAGCTTGTAACTGCATCCCGCATTCCTGTTTTTTCTCCTTTCTCCCAATGGTTCGTATTTTGAATTTGATATTTATTTAGCTGTTTTTGAGGGGAGCAACTGATCAACAAGCTGCTAGACAAAAACAACAATCTATACGCTCATAAAGGATTCTATGCCAAAGTTGACCCCAATGTGAGAAACTGTAGAGTTTTGTATCATCACTGGCAAAGCCTTAATATAAATTCATAATTATCCAGGAAAAAAGCTGAATATAACCTGTAAACTTAACAAAATGTAACAGTAAATACAAAATTTCTATTTTTTTTATCTTTAGGATATTCCAGGTGTGTCAAAGTTGGGTTGAGTTGTGCTGGGTCAACATGCATCGAATATTCTAGTCTTAGTTGAGTAAATTGGCATCATAAGGAGTAACCATGACAACCCCACAAGAAATTCTGAAGATGATTCAGGATCAAAAAATTCAGATGATCGATCTGAAATTCATTGATATGATCGGAACTTGGCAGCACTTGACCCTGTTCCAAGATCAGATTGATGAAAGTTCCTTCACCGAGGGTGTACCTTTTGACGGTTCTAGTATCAGGGGTTGGAAAGGGATTGAAGCTTCAGATATGGCAATGGTTCTCGATCCTAATACTGCTTGGATCGACCCGTTTATGCAAGAGCCAACACTGAGTATTGTTTGTAGCATTGTAGAACCTCGTACAGGTGAACCTTACGACCGTTGTCCCCGTTCTATTGCTCAACGAGCCATAGATTACGTAATTTCCAGTGGTATTGGTGATACAGTGTTTTTTGGTCCGGAAGCGGAATTCTTTATTTTTGATGATGTGCGCTTTGACCAAAATTCTAGTTCTGGTTACTACTACGTAGACTCTGTAGAAGGTCGTTGGAACTCCGGTAGAAATGAAACAGGTGGTAACTTAGGCTACAAACCCCGCCACAAAGAAGGTTACTTCCCAGTCGCACCCACGGACACTTTCCAGGATATGCGTACAGAAATGTTGCTCACCATGGCAAAGTGCGGTGTTCCCATTGAAAAGCACCACCACGAAGTTGCTACTGGTGGTCAGTGTGAACTTGGCTTTAAATTTGGTAAGCTGATTGAAGCTGCTGACTGGCTGATGACTTACAAATATGTCATCAAAAACGTCGCTAAGAAGTATGGTAGAAGTGTAACCTTTATGCCCAAACCCGTATTTGGTGATAATGGTTCGGGTATGCACTGTCACCAGTCCATTTGGAAAGATGGTCAACCCCTATTTGCTGGTAGCGAATATGCTGGCTTGAGCAAAATGGCATTGCATTACATTGGTGGAATCCTCAAGCACGCACCTGCGTTGCTAGCGATTACTAACCCCACTACCAATTCCTACAAGCGTCTAGTACCCGGTTATGAAGCACCAGTGAACTTGGCTTATTCCCAAGGTAACCGTTCTGCTTCTATTCGCATTCCTCTGTCTGGTGAGAACCCCAAAGCCAAGCGCTTAGAGTTCCGTTGTCCTGATGCTACTTCTAACCCATACTTGGCATTTGCTGCTATGCTATGTGCTGGTTTAGATGGTATCAAGAATCAGATCGATCCTGGGGAACCTTTAGACAAGAACATTTACGAGTTGTCTCCTGAAGAACTCGCTAAAATCCCCTCTACTCCTGGTTCTCTGGACGCTGCACTGGAAGCTTTAGAAAAAGACCACGATTTCTTAACTGCTGGTGGTGTATTCAGCGAAGACTTTATCCAAAACTGGATTTCCTACAAGTTAGATGCTGAAGTCAACCCCATGCGCTTGCGTCCCCATCCCTACGAGTTTTCCCTTTACTATGATGTCTAATGATGTCTAATTGACAACATCATTTTCTGTTGCATTTGTAGAGAATGTCAGGTTGTTTGTAAATGATTAACAATTATTTCAGCACCCAAGTTTCTTTGGTGAAGCTAGTTTTCTCAATTTGTTAAGCGATCGCTTTCCTTGGTTTCTACTGACTTAATTTCTTTACCTTAAGCAGCAAGAAGGCTCACACCTACCAGTAATGGAGGTGTTGAGATGAATTGCGAGTGAATCGAATTGCGTGGTTTGATTTTTTGAGCACAGCGAAAACAAAGAAAACCACAGCGATGAGATGAGCAAAGCATTGATTGAATCATGATTTTTTTTGGTAAAATTAAGTTGGTCGATGACCCACCCGACTGTATGGAACACAAAGGCTAACTTCAAAGTAGTAAGACTTGCCGCAGCAACATCAGAGTTCGGGGAAAACGCAAGCCCTGCTGGGAGCGCCATTGCTGTAAATCCAAGGTGAGCGTATCGTAGAACAATTAAACTGCCTATGGAAGATGGGCGACTGCCCGGGTTCTCCCTTGAGGAGATAAAGCTGGGAAACCAGTAGAGACGCGGTGTAAGACCAAATTAAACACGGGTTTAACGAGGCAACTGCGAATGAGACGGGAAGCCTACACTTACAAAGAAGAGAAGTGTAGGTACTTCACAAGACATCCTCTAAATCAAACCACCCATTGCGGGTGGTTTCTTTTATCCGTTATCTATCGTTTGTTACAGAATTTAGCTCATTGCAGCATTACTACGATCATAACTAGCACGAGCGCTAGGAGTAATTTCACCTTGCAGCGGGTTCCAGTAATGGGATACTTCTCCAGGAAGATGGAGTTCTTCCACACAGCGTTCCCGCATCGATTGTTGACGATTCTTGATTAGCTGATAGTGACGCTGCATTAATGCTCTAGCTTTATCTTGAGTGGACATATAACTTTTCTCCCTGTTGATTTGATTAATGCTTAAATAAGCTTGATTTCATCTGTTTATCTCTACAACTAAGCTATCATTAAAATTCTGTATCTGTTGTTACTGTTTGCTACAATTTAATATAAATTAATAATTGTTGGGGCAGGAAAAAACGGCAGATATTGTTATATAAAGTAGAGATGAGTAAAATTACTGAAATTCGCCAACAAATAGTTATAAGTCCTGATTTCCGCAATATTTGCCTGAGATTTGCGAAAATATCTGTCGAGGTAAGGCAATTTAATATTTACTTTGTTTAAGTTATATATATAAAAGTAACAGCATTCTCAGGTATTATCATGTCTGACATTTTTACAAATCTAACTTATCAAGCTTTAAACCAGGGAAAAAGTTACTTTGCTTTTGCTCACAAACAATTAAGTTCGCAGTTAAAAAACCTGGTTTATCCCCCAGCTGAACAAAAGATTAAGCCAGTTCCCCCAGAATTATTACTAAAAGTTCAAACAAGACTAAATCAACTCCTAGAAACTGACTGGAAAGACGCTGAGGGGGGAGTTTATCCCCAAAGCTTGTTATTTGATCATCCTTGGTCAGACTTTTTGCGCTACTATCCCTTAGTGTGGCTAGATTTACCCCAAGTCTGGGAACGTAGTACAAAAAAGAGATATCAGGAATTTTCCGCTGATATCGAGACAGATGGTTATCCGAGTTATTACTTACAAAATTTCCATCACCAGACAGATGGCTACCTGAGCGATATGTCTGCCAATTTGTATGATTTGCAGGTAGAAATTTTGTTTGGTGGTGCTGCGGATGCTATGCGACGGAGAATTTTGGCTCCTCTCAAAGGAGGATTGAAAATTTTTGCTGATGTATCACCGAGACAGATACGTATTTTAGATGTAGCTTGTGGTACAGGTCGCACTTTAAAAATGATTCGCGCTGCTTTACCACAATCATCCTTGTTTGGTTGTGATTTATCTCCTGCTTATTTGCGCAAAGCAAATGAATTGTTATCCCAGATTCCTGGGGAATTACCGCAACTGATGCAAGCAAATGCAGAAGAGTTACCCTATTTGGATAACTATTTCCATGGAGTGACTTGTGTGTTTATGTTCCATGAGTTACCAGCAACAGCACGTCAGCGAGTAATTGAAGCAGCTTTTCGGGTGACTAAACCAGGGGGAATCTTTATTATCTGTGACTCAATTCAGAAGAGTGATTCAAAAGATTTAATGCCAATGATGGAAAACTTCCAAGAACTCTTCCATGAGCCATACTATCGCCATTATATTACAGATGATTTAGGGGAGCGTTTACAGAAGGCAGGTTTTGAGAATATAGAGACGCAAGTGCATTTTGTCAGTAAATATCTGATTGCTCATAAACCTGCATGATGGAGAATTTTACTCTATGATATAGGATTACTATTTGATTTTTGTTGGGGTATTCTGCCTTTGCACTGACAACAGATAGGGGAAGAGGGTAAAGGTTTGGTGGGTTAGAGTGCAAAGAAACCGGGTTTCTATGGGTGGGTAAGCGATAAAAAAGAAACCGGGTTTCTATGGGTGGGTAAGCGATAATTCAGAGTAATAAACCAAAAGAAACCCGGTTTCTCGGGTTTCTATGGGTGGGTAAGCGATAATTCAGAGTAATAAACCAAAAGAAACCCGGTTTCTCGGGTTTCTATGGGTGGGTAAGCGATAATTCAGAGTAGTAAACCAAAAGAAACCCGGTTTCTCGGGTTTCTATGGGTGGGTAAGCGATAATTCAGAGTAATAAACCAAAAGAAACCCGGTTTATCGACCCTCACGAGAGTTTTATATTTGTTTTAGAAACACCCTCTTAGTAAAGATTTGCTGCGTTAGACTAAAGTCATAACGCACCCTACATCTACATCTTCCCCCTCTTCCCACTCTTCCCACTCTTCCCCCTCTTCCCACTCTTCCCCCTCTTCCCCCTCTTCCCACTCTTCCCCCTCTTGTTACTATTTTGAGTTTATCAAAATTAAGAGCAAGTTTGTCCTTTGCGATTGTTTAATTAATAAGTGAGTTGTACAAATGATATCAACTGAATCAGCATCTACTCTTACCATTGGGAATATTGGTGGTATGGTTTATGAATATTTCTGGAACTGGCAAGGAAAGCAATTAAAAATAGTTTATGAAACCCGAGGAGAAGGACAACCAGTATTATTACTACCTGCCTTTAGTACGGTTTCTAGTCGTGGAGAAATGGCAGGAATTGCGGAAATTATTTCATCGCAGTTTCAAGTTGTGGCATTAGATTGGCTGGGGTTTGGTGAATCTGAACGACCAAATTTAGATTATAATCCTGCTATTTATCAGCAATTAGTTGAAGAGTTTGTCCAATCTATTTTTGATATTCCAATTATTATCATTGCCGCAGGTCATGCATCTGGTTATGCTGTGAACTTAGCAAAAAAATGTCCAAATAATGTTGCAAAATTAGTTTTAATTGCTCCTACTTGGCGTGGTCCTTTGCGAGTGATGGGATTACCAGAAACAGTCAGAACAATGGTGAGAGAAATGGTTTGTTCTCCTGGTATTGGGCAAATTCTTTATCAGTTAAATACCACTCCTGGATTTTTGCGTTTTATGTATAGCCGACATGTTTATGTAGATGAAAGCAAGTTAAATCCAGAATTTATCAATCAAAAAAGGCAAATTACCCAACAACCAGGAGCAAGATTTGCCCCGGCTGCATTTGTCACTGGGGGAATCGATCCTGTAGAAAAACGTGGAGATTTAATAGTTACTTTGCAATCTTTATCTATCCCAATATTAGTAATTGTTGCTCAACAAGCACCCCCTGCATCATTAGCAGAAATGTTAGCAATAGCTGAGTTATCTCAAGTCGAGAAAATTGAATTATCTGGAACTTTGGGTATCCATGAAGAATATCCGGTAAATGTGAGTGAAGCAATCTGTAATTTTTTGTGAATTCCCAGGTAATTTATGTGAATTGATATTAAAGTCATAGTCGTAAAAAATCATTTTTGAAGATGCGTTAAGTAAGTAGACGGAAATAAATACAACGGCAGTTAGGAAACGTCAATAAAGAGTGAAACCTTTACTAATGACTAATGACAAATAACAAATGACCAATCTTCTAACAACTCAATTGGATACAGGTTAAGCGTCGTAAAAGACGGGTAAAGTTTGGTAGGAGTGCAAGCTTGAACACAAACATAAAACCGCTCAAACCCTCTTGTGCTCAAACCCTCTTCCTTCGCTTTGACAAATGACAAATGACAAAGCAATTTAAATTGCTTGGCAGCAACTGTTGCCAAGCAAAACAAAGTTATATTAATCATGTGAAATAATGTGGGTCAATGCAAACTTACTGCGTCAACTATGGGATGTATTCACATAGCAAACCCAAAGAAATTTGATTTCAACCCAAAAACAATCCTGATGCAGATATCAGGTGATTGAGATTTGTGAAAACCAGTGCAAGAGTGATTTTCGAGATTTTCTTGTTAGATGCACGTTAGTTTAATTGAACATCTGTGTGACATGAAAGATGGCAATAGTTCCATCCTCAGCATGTATACACATATTACTGGATGCTGAATAATGACAAAAGTCTACTGTTATCTAATTTCTAGGAACTCTGTGTCAAATTTTGTAATAGATTGTAGCTGAATAAGACACCCTGTATAGCTGACTTTGATTCCTTTGTTAGAAGATAACTACCGTTACAATCAAAGGGATGCATCGGTGGTTATTAGACAATGGTATTTGTATTGGGGGAATATGCACGACGACGACCTTCCCCTCTGTGATGTTTCCTATCTTTGGCTGCATCTTTGTTATTCGAGGTCAGCACCTCTGATTGATTGGGTAAAATCCGTCCACTACCCCGAGAGGAAAACAATCTATCAGAAATTGTTTGAGTGTAGGAAGCAAACAACAGACCCATGACTAAAAGTGAAATTGCTGCACGCATAGCAGATGTTTATTTTTAAACTCTCCACTTCACTGATACTTAGTTCTTTTGGCTGCATCCGGATAAATTCTGACAGTATTTTTTTTTACTCTCTAAAAATGATTTATGAATTCTCCATATGTTCAACTAATAGCCAATTTCCAGCATGATTGAATCGACCATAAATTGTCAGTAATTGCCCCTGGTATAGAACTGGCAGTTGTTTATGGATATGGTATACTTGTGTTACTAAATTCCAAGTTTCTCCTTTGTATTTATGGGGTGTAGTAACCTTAAACTGGTAATGTTGCTGATCCCTAAGCTGAACAATTCCGGTAAAACAATCCCAGTTCCGTGGAGTTACGATATTACTATTACTCCCATAGTATTTAGGGGGGGATAATGAACAAGGACAATTACCACTAGGGAGATAAGCCTGTGGATGATCTAAGTAATATTGTTGCCAATACAACCACTCTTTATGATGGGGAGGTAAATTAAATAACGGCACCATTGCCGTGGGAGCATGTTTATCTTGTAACAAAGCTGCTTGTAAGGCTGTAGGTGGTAAATTTATGGGTTGTATGTCCATTTTCACACATATTGCCGCCGTCATACCCGCAGCTTGACCAATTCCCATCACTACAGGTTGTAATCTAGTTGCACCATTGGCAATATGAGATACAGAAATATTCTTTTCACATACTAAGAAACCATCTGTTGTCTTGGGAATCAAGCTACGTAAAGGAATGGTGAAAGGGGTTCCTGTCCAACGTCCCCCCCAAGGCATTGACTTTGATTGTAAGTTAAATTTAAACCCAGGATAATGGTGGTCATTGGGGTAATTACCGATAGCAATGGCATCTTCATGTAAAGCAGCAACCCTACCCCCTGGAATTGGTAAGATATCTTGTTCCCGGATAGTAGTTAACCCCAGCAGACGACGACTTTCTCGATAATAGGGATGGAGTGCAAAAGCAGTATGGTAATTGTGAATTTGGGGAAAGATATTATTTGCTAAACCGTAACGTCTACCAAGGTGCTTTTGGATAAAATGGGCAAAATTTTGACTATGCCAGTAACATTCTTGGAGAAATTCTTGTTTTGCTGTTGTTGATTCAATTAATCGTCCCAGAGCTTCTCCATAATCATTACCACAGATGGGCCAGTTTATCATAAATAACCCACCGGGTAAGCGTCCATAATTTAAAAATTTCTCTGCACCATAGTTATCCCAAGCACCGGTAAACAAAGACTCTTTGTAATTTTCTGCTGGGGGAATCTCTGGGGCAATTTCCCTGCCAAAATCCTGCATAATTACTACCCATGTGGGAGATTGTACGGGATATTTGGTTGTCAAGGAATTAAATTCCACTGGTGCGCTGGGTTCTCCCCACTCAGACTGTAATTCCCATCCCCAGCGATGGGGTATATCTCCTAAAGCCAATAAATCACCCAATTCTGTGCCATCGAGGGTAATTTTGGCGTTGACAGTGAAATCTGCAAATTTAACTCCTGTGACACAATCTCCCTGCTTTAATACCTCCAAGGGTACATATCCAGAAATCCATTGCAGATTAGATAACTCTTGTACCCAATCGGCGAAAATTTGTGCTGCGACACGGGGATCGAAACTAAAAAAACTTACCCAGCTATTATCTAACCCTCCCGGTTGACGCTGCTGTAATTCCTGTAGAAATGCACCCCATAATCCCGTCTGAAATGCCTCTAATTCGTTCCCATCTGGGGCAGCAACCCCCCCAGAAGTCAACATACCCCCTAACCATGGGAATTCACTGACAAGGATGGTTCTAGCCCCTTTACGTGCCGCTTGGATGGCTGCTGCGGTTCCTCCAACTCCTCCTCCGACAACTAAAACATCGGTTGTGTATGTTTGTTCAACCATCCGTCACACCTCATCCTTGTGTGGAGATATTGTCCCTGAATGGGTGAGTTTAGACAAGGTCAAAGCGAAGGAAGAGGGAAGAAGGAAAAAGGAAGAAGGTTGTTATGTTTGGAAGAAGCTTGTACTCCTCCCAAACTATGACCGAAGGTCTTCGACCTTCGGTCACATTGCTTACCTTGACAATAAAGTTGCCAGTAATAAGCCCGATAAAAAGCTTACAGTTACTAATAAAAAACCTATGATTGCTGTTGAGATAACCAAGATATTTTGCTTGGAGATTTGTTCTAGAGGTTGTTTTGGAGAAGGTTGAGGGACTTCTGGTGATTTCTCTGCCTTTGGTTCTGGTTCTTTTGGTATAACTGGTGGTATTTGAGGTTTGGTTTCATGATTTTTTTGCACTTGTTTATACAATTTTTCTAAAATATCCGACAATTTTTCAAACTGATTTTGCAGATATTGATGTACATTATCTTTTGAATTTCCAAATCCTGGAATTTCTTCTGGCTGCCTAAATTTTTCCGAAGCATCTAACAAACTTTTCATCCATACTTTTAAATCTATCGCTTTTTCAGGGATGTATTCTTTCGCTTCTAGACATTTTTTAATAACTTCTTCGTATCTTTTTTGGTTGAAGAGTAACTCACATCGCTGAAGCAGCACGATTGCTTTCCAATCTTCGTTTTCCAAAGTTAGGTTAACTATAGTTTCCAATTCATCTAGTAGTTTAGACTGCTCTAATTCATTAGCTGAAGAAACCAAAGCTTGAGTGAAATACTGCAATCTTTGCTTACCGTCTTTGGTTGAGGTAAACTGTTCTGCAATTTTCAAAAGATTAAGCGCCCATTCGATGTTATAGCGCCATCCTTCTATCAAATAGGGAATTAGGTCATTCCAAGCTTTATCTTCTCCTTCAAGCCAGAATTTATGGTGAAATAAATCACTTATTGTTTCCCTGATTTCCTGATTTTCTAAGCGTTGTTGAGCAGTGATTAAATTGCTAGTTAAACTGCTAAGACTATTTTGAAAATAGAGCTTTGCTTCGCTATTAATTTCCTGTACATATGGCTGATTACGTTGCTCCGGTATCAGCAAATATTTCGTTAAGAATGCTCCATAGTTCTCATCTAATTTTAGTTGCTCTGGTAAGACAAATGAATAGCGCTCATAAAGGTTTTCTAATCTATTCTTAACATCTGTAACATTCAGCATTGACCGCAACAATTTCTCATCGGGACGACGCATCATTGCTAGGAGGTAAACAACTTGCTTATCCTGTTTATCCTTGACGCAGTGAATTAGAAAGCGATTGACAGTTGCAGCTATAATTTGCTCATGTGGAGTTTGCCATTCTGACTGAATTAGTTTAGGTACAGGATCGGTGATTTCTTGGAGTCTATATCCTTTAGCCCACATAGTTGTTACTTGGTTCACCACAAAGGGAATACCAAGGCTGAATTCAGCTATTTTCTCTACTTCTGAGTCTGTAATTGGTTGCTTTGGGACAGATTTAGTGAAATATTCCTTGATACTTTGCTTGTCAAATCCACTCATGGGTTGACTAATAAGATAAGGTTCCGAAAAATCCTGCCGATAACCTCGAAAATAAACTCCAGCTTTTAATTCACCTAGTGACTTTGCTGCTTCATAACGTACATCTTTATCAGGGTCTTTCAGTAAGTCAATTAGTAAATCCGTAGACCGTAATCTGTTTATTTTACCCAGGGCGATCGCTATTTGAGATTTTGTTAGTGTTTCTCTCCAATTTCCAGTAGTTGAATTTCCATTTTCATCATTTTGTAAAAATTGGTAAGCGTAACGGAAAGCAAAGTAATCCTGGAGTAATAAATGACGAAAACGATAGGTTCTTTCTTCTTGATTTACAGTTGGAACTAACAAATATAAGTTTTGAGAAAATTGAATAAACTTCTCTATTTCATCTTCTTGAGGAAGAACTCGCTCAAAAATATCCCGAAAAATATAATTGTCATCCGGTCGCGAATCACTCATCATTAATAAAGCGACCTGTCCTAGTATTTGCTTAAGCTTATCTAGGGAACAAGGAACTGTAATGTCACTATTTTCCTTTTTCTTCTTTTCCCTCTCGTAACCTTTGTCTATAAATTTATCAAATAATTGGTCGGTGTTACCTACTGCTGTAAGTTGTTCAGCTTCGTTTTTGCTATTCCCAGTATTCTCTAGATAAGGTAAGACTAAAACAGTCAAAATAAATGGTGTGCGAATCATTTTCAGCAAAGCTAAATTTTTAGTCAGCACAGTCCAAAGATGATTCAGGAAAACACTATTTTTGGGAAAAACATTATCCAAATAATTTTTAATTGCTTTGTAGCTTAACTGTTGCAGGATTACTGCACCATTTAAATTAAGTTTTATAGTATTATCCGTGTCTATTATTTCCTTATAATCTCGATGACGACAGGTAACAATTGTTGGATTCCATCCATACTCTAATTCAAAATCCGCTAGCTTGCTCATAAAATCAGCGCGATAATCTCGTGGCTGAGCATTTGGATCTTGTGACTCAGTTACATTGGAAGGTAGTTCATCTAATCCATCGAGGAGCAATAAAACTTGTTTAGCTTTAATTTGTTGTTTCAGTATGTTTTTATCTATTTCTGAATCAATAATTTTTGCCTGATTTACTAACCAATTGAGAATATCTTCCTCACCATTCCATCTGCGAATTGGTGCGAATATGGGTAAGATTAAATTTGAGTTATTACGTATTTCTTGTCCCTTGTTTTTCGCAAAACTTCGTAATAATACTGTTTTACCTGTCCCAGGTTCACCTAGTAGTAAAAGACGCTTTTTTTTCTTTTTAAATATTTGCTCTAAACTAGTTAAATCTTGGTGTTCAGACAGGTTTTTGCCATCAGGTTGTTTGACATAATCAGGCTGATCTTCAAAAGTACGTGAAAAGTTATAAAATCCTAAAGCTTCTTGCTCTAACTCACTTACTAAAGATTCTGTTTTTACCTCATTGGCAAAATGGTCACAAAATTTATTGACATAATTCCTGATGATTTCTTCAGAAGTCATGATAATTTATCTCCATTATAAAATTATCTGTACTTTTCCCAATTTGTTATATTTGCTTCTATGAGGATGCACTGCTTTGATTGCAATTTAAACAGTGGAAAAGATTGGAACAAAGTAATCACAATTATTGGGATTTTGGTTCACCTACTTACCACATCATTTGTCTGATGTCATTTCTTGATCTACTTTATCTATTGCAAGTTCTTCAGGAGTCATTTTTGTCAAAGCTTTTTGATAATAAGCTTCATGCAGTTCTCCTGTTTTAATAATGCTCTCAAGTAAGGGAGGAAGTTGATCTACTGGATAAATATTTTTCATAAACTCCGTATAACTTTCTAGTTTATCCTGTGGAGTTTGAGAGGCTTTTATGGTATAAGTCAAAATATCACCACGTCCATGAAATTTATCATTTAGTGGTCGCAATTTCTCCCCAATAGATTGAATTTGTTCATTGCTTGCACCAGCAGCAGCAGCAACCCCTAATACAAGAGCAGTACGTTCTTGGAAAGTGGCACAAGTACTCCCCGTGCAGAATCCAGCATGTGCATCATTTGCTCGTCCTTCAAGAGCAGCAGTTCCACGTCCAGTCATTGGTATACTGCGCTTTTCTCCATTAGGAGTTGTAACATTAACCCGACCAGCAAAGTTAACACCTTGTTCTTTGAATGGTTCTAGAGATGCTTTGATATCAAGGGTTGATGGAGGGGGATTATCGAGTGGGAGTTCTAGTGCAACTTTTTCCGTTATTTTTTCACCTATTTTTGTTCTATCTCCTTCAGGGTCAAGATAGGGATTACCAGTTTCTAAAAACTCGATTTTCAAAGTATTATTGTCGAGGGTAATCCCAAGTTCATCTAATGCTTCAGCTTGGGTCTGGGAAACAGAAATTTTATTGACAGTATCGGATATGCTTATTAATTCACCTTCTAGTGAGTAATAAGGATTTCCTTCCCTGGCATTAACTGAAAATTTCATCTTTTTATCTTCCAAAAAACTAAGCTTGATAATTTTTTTAAGTAATCATTCCTAATTTTAAATGATGTTTGTATTTGAGACTAAGGTTTGATTATCATGATTTTGAGAGTATTCTGTAAAGAATTTCTTATAATATTCTTTTGTGGTGAGCTTATCATATTTAGACTGTTTGTCAGGCTTATCGTAATCGGGATATCTCTTTAAGGCTTCGTAAGCATTAGGATGTCGAGGTTGAGTATTTTTATAAATCTCTTGTAGAGCAAATTCAACTGCATCTCTAACGTTGCTAATAGGGTCGTTTCGCCAAATATCAATTAAACGTTCTACTGCTTGTTGTTCATCTAATTCTTCTGATGTTGCTTGTAAGTTTCCTATTGCTTTGATAACCGCTTCGCGAGCAATACGGTCTTTATAATTAAGTTTTTCCAGCAATGGTTTGAGAGCGCGGGAATCGTGGATTTTTCCAAGAGAGTCCGCTGCTGCTGCACATATGTCTGGGTCTGGATTATCTAATTCTTCAATGAGTGCATTAATAGAGTCAGGTGTGTTGAAATTATTCCTGCTGAAAGTCTGAACTGCTTTAATTTTCTCATCAATGTCACTACTATTTTTTAAAATGTTGATAATATCATTAACATTGTCAACGTTTAACGGTTCTAAATCCTCCCGATTAATTCTTTGGAGGTATCTTTGAGCCAAAGTTGAATCAGCGTTATTTCTGATGTACTCTAAAGATTTTATAGCATAATTACGTACATTGCTAATCACATCTTCTCTAGCAGCTTTGTTTAGAGCTTTTATTGCTTCTTCTGTTAGTGTTAATTTTCTTAGTGCTGTTGCTGCTGCTTGTCGTACATAACGATCATTTTCATTATCAAAGTTTAATGCCTGAATCAGAGCATCAATTACATCTACATCTTGTGTCGATGAACCTATTTCTCCAAGTGCTTCCGCTACTGTTGCTCTAACATCAGGGTCTTCATTTGGTTGATTAAGTAACTGAACAAGTGGCTGCACATTGGTTATATCTTTTAATTTCCCCAGCAACTCCGCACTACGTTCCCGTACCTCTGGACTAGAGTCCCCTAAACCCCTAAGAAGTCCTTCTAAATTGCCTGCTTTTACTTGGTTTTTTCCTAATTTTTCTCTTTCATCTCTGAGTCTTTCTTTAATCCATTCAGGAAAGTTTTTTGTATCTTTTTCACGCCACAGAGCACGTTTAACTTTCAGTGTTTCTGGCAGTTTAGTTTCCGAAAACTCTGTTTTTTTATATATAGAAACCAGCGCTTCCAAAGCTGTTTCACGAACATTACTAATAGCATTATTACGCATTACTTGAATCAAAGGATCAACAGCCTGCTTTAAGACTTGTTCCCTATCAGTCTCATACTTAGCCAGTTTACCTAATTCACGCGCAGCAGCTCGACGAACAAAACGATCTCGATGCTTGAGGAAGCTAACCACTGACGGTACTGCAAGAGCATTATCAAAATTTCCTAACAATTTAATAGCTACTGCAACCACATCAGGATCTTGATTTTCTTTCTCCAAAGCAGCAAGCAGACTATTCTTTGCTTCTGGGTTTCTCCAACCGCTATCTGCCAAATTTGCCCTTCCAGCTATTACCCAAACTATAGGTCCAATACTACCTTTTATGGCTTCGCGTAGGACATAGTCACATTCTGGTCTATCTACTATTTCGTAAGTATCAAAAAATATAATCAGTGGCTTTTTCTTGGCTAAATTAGTAATTCCATCTGCTAAAGCATCGGCTAAATTTGTTTCTGGATCTTGGTAAATATTCTGTTCTTCTCGTGTCAACCTATCTTTCACAAATTCATGTGCCCAACCAAATTCTTCTTCCCCTGAATTGAGTTTACTTTCCCGCAGCAATTCAGTAATACCATCTGTACCTAAAGTACGTAGTTCCTGAACTTTTTCATCCTCTAGTTCAGATTCCAAGGCTTTTTTAATTTTTGCTTTTGCTTCTTGCCAAAAATTCTTCGTATTACAGTATTTAGAAAAATAATTTTCCCAGCTTTGTTCGACAAATGATTGATAGATTACTTCTAATACAGTAGCAGGTTGAATATAATCGTGTCCTATCTGCAAGCCAGGGAAACTATCGCGTTTTTGCTCCCAATCTAAAAATATAGTATTAAACTTCTCCTGGTATTTTTCGGTAGTAATATTTTTCAGCTTCTGCAACAAAGTTGTCTTGCCAATACCACCAGTTCCGTAAAATAGAAAAATATATGGTTTCTTATACTTCTGGGAATCAGATTCTAGATTTACCAGATAATTCAAAACCTCAGTAAATTTCTTCTGTTCTTGAGTACGTCCTAAAAAGGTTGGATTCATCAGTTAAGTTCCTCTATTATGCTTCACATTCTGAAAGTTTTTGAGCAAGAGCATCTATGACCCAAACTTTAATAGCGTCCTTATGCTCTCTAGTTGGTGGAGGTGTCGGCAGGTATCCTTTTATTCTTTGATTGATACCCCAGAGGGGATTAATTTCAAATCGCCAAAGCCATTGATCGCGTTTTTCTTCCCCATACCAATGTACTTGTTTTCCAAACTCTTTTTCTGCACTAAAATTGTCCGTAGACTGCTGTTTTGCTTCCTCCCAAATACCTTTTTGGATACTTAAACCAAAGCAATCATCACTGTGTTCTCTCCAAAGCTTGTCAATTTTTAATAAGATATCACAGCTAATGTTTTGGATATCTTCTTCTTGTAACCAGTCTCGATTTTCTGGTCTAGCAGCTTGAATTAAGATATTAGATGTTTCTCGGTCTGCTTCTTCCCATTCATGCTTTTCTAATAGTTGACGGAGGTTCTCAATTCTCTCCTTAATAGGAATTGTTTTAATAAATATTCTTTTTCCATAAGCATCGTCTAAAGCTTCAATATCAAAGCCTGATATTTCAAGTAAATTTCCTGAAATCAAAAGAGTCTGAAGCTTTTCAAATCCTTCCTGTGAACCTTCTAATATAAGTTTTGTACTACCTGGTTCTATGCTTTTTCGTTTTAGATGCTTATCTCCTAAAAGTTGACTTAAGTCCTGAATAATAGCTTCAATTTGCGGTTCTTTATTCTTATCCAAACTATCGCTTAACACTAGTGTGTATTGAATAGGGATAAACCGCCTAAATATTGTTTGCCCAAAATTATCTTCTAAGGCTTCGATAGAATAACCTGATATTTCAGTCAATTCTTCTGAATTCAACCGAGCCTGAAGTTGTTTAAAACTTTCTTCTGAACCTATTAAATTAAGCCTTGTACTTCCCGATTCTATGTTGTTTAAGTTTAAACATGGGTCTTTTAGTAATTTACTTAAATCATCAATCAAATCTTCTGCTTGGTCAGTTGGAAAATTATTTGCACTAATGCTTAATACTAATATGTATTGAATCTTATTTATAGTTTTATGGAACAGTTGTTGAACGGCTTGCAAATTTTCATTACCAGGATTATATTCACAAGCTCCATCGATCAATTTTGTAAATTGAGCTTGACCACGAGATTTTACCCATCTAATTAGCTGAAATATTTTATCAGATAAATCATTACCACCAGCGATTGCATTTAAGTTTTGGTTCAACTTAAATCTCACAAACTGTTGCAATTCCATAGATGAAAGGAAAGCATCTAAAAAGGCTTGTTGTAATTGTTCTTCAAACCAACCATGTAGTTCCATCGCCAGCTCTTTCCAAAAATTGCCATAACCGCCACTTTTACAGTGGCTGTTCACCTAATGCATCCCTGAAACCTCGCTTTTCCAAAAGCTGCAAAATCTTACTAAAAGGTGTTCCGAAGTTATAGGTAGAATTAAAAGCACCACCACAATGTAGTGCAACTAGCTCCCAATTACTGTTGAAGCAGGGGGAACCCGATGATCCTGCTAGGGTATTAGTCCTGTAACTAACGCTTGTGCCATTCTCATTGAGACCGATTATTGCCTCTGTATCAATTGCCAGCTTCAGTGGTTCTGCTTCGGGATGCTGCACAATAAACAGTGGAGTATCGGGAGAAAACATGTATTCCTCTGTAGGTGCTTTAATCCATCCCCGTAGAGGAGCTTGCGGTTCAGCCTTGCTGCCAATTGCTTCATAGCCAGGGGAACCATCTACCCTCAGTAAGGCGTAATCTAGTTCATCAGGTTGTGGTAACCGATTTCCTTGATTATTGGGACTTTTATCAATCAACCAATCCTGTGATGCCAAACGGTACTTTATCCCCGGATTAATAGTTGTTCCATCAGCTAAAGACTTGTAGTCAAAGCGTACAGTGACATCACTAGGCTCAGCTAGTTGTCCTGTAATTACAGTTTCCATGACATGGTAATTAGTCATCACCACATCTGGTGCTAAGAGAAAACCCGTCCCAAATATTTTCCCTTGCTTGGAGGCAATTTCAATCCGGCATACTTGCGACTCTATTTTCCCTAACTGTTCTCGCCATGCATTAATTTCTAAGAAACTGTTTGTTTTTGTGATGATTTTCTCTAGCTCTACACGAGACCCTTTGATAGGGGTTAAACCCAGTGCTGGAGAAGATGTCAGTAGCCTCGTAGCTAGACCAAATTGTTGAGCAAATGCCAGTAAATCTGGATTACCTGGGTTTGAATCTCTTGCAGCACTGATCAGCTGAGGGGTCCATCTTTCAGTTTCCGCAGCACCTATCAGCTTAAACACAATCTCTTGTAAGTCCTCCCCAAGAGCAATTGCAGCGAGATTCTTATCTAACCTGAACCTCACCATCTGAGTTAACTTTGCTGGAGTAGGAAAAGCTTGCATCAGAATATTAGTTAACTGTTGATATTGTTCACCAGTAAGTGTCATAAGCTGTTCCACATCATTATTGTTGGTATACGAGTTCGAGTAAACGAATGGCAAATGGACACCAATTTATTTAGTCTCCTAAGCCAGAGACTTTATATTGACTACGATTGATTTTTGATTTATAAATCCAAGCTAACTGAACTTATGCGCTGCACAAATTGACAGTCATCGGTGTAACACAGTTCCGTCGTTTTAGATATTAGCGTTTGCGTAGGGAACCCCCAAGGAGCTAGGACTTACGCATTGACAAAAGTTTAATTGTGTGCATAAAGTAAGACCTATTTACTGAATGGAAGTTAAGCTTAAAGAGCTCACCTTCCTGTCTTCTTTATAGATATCAGTCAGGTTTGATTAAATTATGCACTTAGGGGATAGAAATAGAAAAAATATCAGCAGATCGCCTTCCTCAGAGCATAAAAATAAAACTTTAATGCCTGAAAACTGCCAGCTTATACTTGATTGTTTCTCTAAACACGTAACTGCTAGTGAATGCACCGCCAATTGCTGGAAATATTTCTTCTGTGACGAGTATTAAATTATTGTTAGGATTGCCAAAGTCAATACTTTGAAGAAGCACACCCTGATTTGCCTTAACATTCGAGCATATTAGACATAGTAGCTAAAATTCACAGATGTTGCAGTGTAAATCTAATCAATGCAAATTCATTATCAGGAAATTTGGTCATTTTAATAGCTTAACGTCGCCCACAAATGTTACATCTATAATCGTTGAGCGATCAGAAATCAACGTGAAAGCACAAGTATTTAGAGGCGTCAAGCAACTTTCTTACGAAGAACTCCCCGTACCTTCCCTAGAACCAGATGAAGTCCTGGTACAGGTGCGAGTAGTAGGTTTATGTCAATCAGATATTAAAAAGATTCTTTATCCCCTCTACGAACCCCCGCGCATCTTTGGACATGAAACAGCAGGAGTCATTACTGCGGTGGGTGCACAGGTGAAAAAATGGCAAGTAGGACAACGGGTGGCGGTGATGCACCACATTCCCTGTATGCGTTGTGGCTACTGCATGAATGATAATTTCTCCATGTGCGATACCTATAAAAATATCGTCACCACCGCCGGATTTGCACCCAGTGGGGGTGGTTTTGCGGAATATGTGAAGGTTCCGGGACACATTGTAGAAAATGGGGGGTTAATTCCCATCCCCGATGATATTTCTTTTGAAGAAGCCAGTTTTGTAGAACCGACAAACTGCTGTCTCAAAGCAGTGAAAAAAGCCGAAATTGCTCCCGGACAAACGGTTTTAATTACTGGTGCCGGACCAATTGGGTTAATGTTTGTCATGTTAGTGAACTATTTTGGAGGAAGAGCGATCGCCACTGATTTACTTCCTTCCCGCATAGATAAAGCCTTAGAAGTGGGTGCAGAAGCTGCATTTGATGCCCGCGATGCCGATTTACCAGCTAAAATTGAGGCATTAACCGATGGTATGGGAGTGGATGTCACCTTGTTAGCGGTTCCCAGTGATAAGGCTTTCTTCCAAGCTTTAGACTGTACCCGCAAGGGAGGAAAAATTCTCTTCTTTGCAGAGTTTCCCGATCAAGTAGAAATTCCCATTAATCCTAATATTTTGTACCGTCGAGAAATTGACTTAATGGGTAGTTATAGTTCATCCTACCGCTTGCAGAATTTAGCCGCTGACATCGTCTTTAATCGTCGGATTGATGTCCAGGCATTAATTAGCGATCACTACCCCTTACAAGACTTATCCAAAGCCGTAGAACAAGCGATCGCACCCACTGCGGACACCTATAAGATTTTAATTTATCCCCATAAAGAATAGAGAATGGGGAGCTAGGGAGAGATGGGGAAAAGGGGGAAGAATTAATAACTCATAACTTCTGGGCGCAAGCATTGCGCCCCTACTAAATCCTTTTATGTATGATTATTACAATTACACTACTGGCATTTTACGTAGCTTGGAATCTGGGAGCAAATGACGTTGCTAACGCCATGGGTACTTCTGTGGGTTCCAAGGCTATAACGCTGAAACAAGCATTAATTATTGCTGGAGTATTAGAATTTACCGGAGCATTACTGTTTGGACAGGAAGTATCTCAAACCCTAGCAACAAAAATTATCGATCCTTCTGTATTCACGGATACGCCCCAACTATTTGTAACTGGGATGATAGCGGTACTCCTGGCTGGTGGTGTATGGCTGCAAATTGCGACTGCATGGGGTTTACCCGTATCTTCTTCCCATGCCATTGTGGGGGCAATTGCCGGATTTAGTTGCATAGTCTTAGGAGTTGGTGCCATTGATTGGAAATCCATTGGGATGATTAGTTTGGGATGGATAGTCACACCAGTATTAAGCGGCACTATTGCAGCTTTAATATACAGTAAAATTAACTACTGGATTCTCAAAAGAAGCAATCAACTCGAACAGTTACAGGAGTGGATACCTTGGTTGAGTGTTAGTCTCATGGGTATATTTGGGATAATTGTCTTACCTACCCTTACCCAACCAGTCACAACTTTTTTAGTTGAGAAACTGGGTATAAATATACCTGCTTATGATATTCCCATTTTTACAGGTGCGATGGCAGCGGTAGGATTATCAGCGTACAGTTGGCGACATTTGGAAGGAATGAGAGAAACTGTAGGGGTGGGGTTTCCCCGCCCTCTAGGGTTTCCCCACCCTCTAGAGTTTCCCCGCGTGGAAGAGGGGGAAGAGGGGGAAGAAAGGGAAGAGGGGGAGAAATTCCCAATTACCAATTACCTATTACCCATTACCCATTCCCCAATTGAGAGTTTATTCGCTAGATATCAATTGCTGAGTGCATGTTTTGTGGCTTTTGCCCATGGTTCCAATGATGTTGGTAATGCCATTGCTCCCTTAGCGGCGATCGCCTATGTTTATCGTACTGGCAGTGTACCCCAAGATGGTATGACTATTCCTGTGTGGATTCTCATGGTTGGTGGTATTGGTATTGTGAGTGGTTTAGCAGTCTGGGGTAAAAAAGTGATCGCTACCATTGGGGAAAATATCATTCCCCTACAACCAAGTAGTGGATTTTGTGCGGAAATTGCCACTGCTACTACTATTCTCTTGGCTTCTCGGTTAGGTTTACCGGTTTCTACTTCCCATGCCCTTGTGGGGGCTGTAGCTGGGATTGGATTAATACAAAATGCTCAATCCCTGAAATTCCAAACCCTGCAAAATATTGCTGCTGCATGGCTAGTTACGGTTCCAGTTAGCGCTGCACTGAGTGCAGTTATATTTTGTATCATCCGCATGTTTTGATGAGGAATCAGCTTCGTGTTCGGTTTTTTCGCTGACTTCCTTCACTTGGTAATATTAGGGGACTTACGCCAACAATCTCCCTGAATCAGAGTATGGAATTGCCACTCATTAGAAGTTTGAGGATAATCGCTGCGGTAATGTCCACCTCTACTTTCGGTACGCCAAGCTGCACTTTTCAAGATTAAATAACCCACATCGGTGAGATTGAGGGTTTCTGCAGCTAGCTTCAGCTGCTGTTGTGCCTGATTCGAGCTTAATTGCACAGTTTGGTTGGGAGTCGTCTTAAGTAAACATTGGATCACATCCAAATCAGCGAGTTGAGAACGCCAAATATTGAGTTGGGCGATCGCCTCTTCCAGGATAGCTTGGGAGCGACAAATACCTGCACTGTGCCACATGAGTTGAGGTAAATTTTGTCTGATTAACTTAATCTTTTCTATCTCGTGACTCCAGTCTTTTTGTTCCTTCCTGACTGGGAGAGATTGATATCTAGTATCATCAACATTCACCTGAGGTTTAACCGCTAACTGGGACAATTGAACTGCAAAAACAATGCATTCTAGCAGGGAATTACTCGCTAAACGATTAGCACCGTGAACCCCCGTGCTGGCAGTTTCACCGATAGCATATAATCCATCAATGGAGGTGCTACTATCTAAATCAGTTACAATTCCTCCCATCCAATAATGAGCGGCAGGAGACACGGGAATAGGCTGGGTAAACACATCAATGCCCCACTGCTGACAGACTTTGATGATATTGGGAAAACGATAGCGAATTTTCTCGGCTTCTATGGGTTGCAAATCCAAGTAAACACAATAGGGGTCTGGTTTTGTTTTCTGCAAGTGAGTAAAAATTGCCCGACTAACAACATCTCTGGGTGCTAACTCTCCTTGGGGATGATAATTAAAAGCAAAACGCTGTCCTTGGGAATCTACTAAATGTGCTCCTTCTCCTCGTACCGCTTCACTAATCAAAAAACGGGGTGCTCCCGGTACGGTTAATGCTGTAGGATGAAATTGGAAAAATTCTAAATCTCGCATTAAGGCTCCTGCACGCCAAGCCAATGCTATCCCATCTCCTGTACTAACTGTGGGATTGGTGGTTTGGGAAAAAATTTGCCCTCCACCCCCAGTGGCTAAAATCACCGCAGAAGACCTAATCCAGATAATCTGTTCCTGATAGAGTAGACTAATTCCCTGACAATTACCTGTGGATTCATTCAACCACAAACTTAAGGCGAATGCTTGGGATATTACCTGAATATTCTTTCGTTCTAAAACCTGTTGAGCGAGGGTATCAACAATTGCTCGTCCTGTGGTGTCAGCAGAATGGAGGACACGAGGACGAGAATGGGCTGCTTCTAAAGTCATGGTCAGCTTTTCCCCATGACGGTCGAATGCTACTCCCAGTTCTACCAGAGATGCGATCGCCTCCGAACCCTTTTCTACCAAAAATTGTACTGCTTCTGGTTCGCAAAGACCTGCACCTGCGTTTATAGTATCTTCAAAGTGCAAACTAGGAGTATCTGAAGGATCGATCGCCGCAGCAATTCCTCCTTGAGCCCAGTTACTCGATCCTGCCTTGACAGTATCTTTGGTAATTAAGCCTACTTGTAAATGGGTTGGTAAGCGCAAAGCAGCATAAAGTCCTGCTGCACCGGAACCAATCACCAGAATATCAAACTGAGAGGGGATATTTGGTGATTTTGAGGAGATGGAAGAAAAAATTTGATTTTTTTGCATGATTTTGCCCATATTTGGGCAGTGGAAATTAAACAGAGCTTGAGAAGCTAAATGTGGGACAAGGCTAATTCCCTCCCGCTAGAAGATTACCTCATTGAGTCAGACCCATTCATAGGGGGAAGAGGGGGAAGAGGGGGAGAAATTTTTATAGGTAATCTTAGAACGAGAAGGGAGTAATT
>JASJCY010000272.1 GCA_030065825.1 Nostocaceae cyanobacterium
GGTTTGTAAACCACAGTCGATTCAAAACTGGCAAGCCTGTAAAAAGGTCAAACGGGAGTCCACAGTTTGTTAAATTTGCTCTTAATAATGGATGAACAATGGCTAAAAGCTTCTCTAGGAGAAGACGTCCATAGGGCGTCTACAGAAAACCTTTTTCATAGTAGGGTAGGCTACACCCGAATTTACGCCTGTGGACAAGACGATGCCGACATCCTTGGATAAAGCAGGAAGCAGACCCTCTAAAGTTTTCTTTAGTTGAATGACTAGATTTGCAGAAGTTTAGTCAAGTTTTGTGTAGCACGCTTGTTGTTGTTTATTAATGAGGTGAATATGGCTAAGCGCCGCAACCCGAAAAAAGAAAAGGCGCTACGAAACCAGGCATATGCCCGTAAGTTTCGTAAACGAACTACCACAGGACGTTATCAGCGGAGATTCCAACAAAGACCGCCTAAGAGTGAGGAAGAAAACGAAAATACAGCAGCAGCAGATACTTAATCACTTGTCTTGTAAATCTCTGCTTATGAGCGGTTTTATTAGTCAGGGCATACCTTTAATATGCCCTGTTAATTTATCTTTTTGAGGGGGCTTGGGGGTAGAAGCACAAAGCAAACCAAGGGTGAAATTAGTTCTAGGCAATTTGGGCGCGAGCATCAACAAGTGCTTGACGAATTTGCACAAATCCTGTACCACCATAGCTATTGCGGACAGCAACGACTTGACGGGGAGATATTGCTTCATAAATATCAGCGTCAAAAGCAGGATGCAGCTGTTTCCACTCTTCGAGTGTCAAATCTTTAAGAAGTTTACCAGCGGCAATACTAGTTTTTACTACTTTGCCCACAAGGTTGTATGCTTCTCGGAAAGGAACTCCTTTAGTTGCTAAGTAATCTGCGACATCGGTAGCATTAGAAAAGTCTTCAGCAACTGCTGCTGCTAAACGCTGATTACGAAATTCTAATCCTTCCCGTAGCAAAATTGTCATTGCTTCCAGGCAGCCTTTAACAGTATTTACGCTGTCAAATAAGCCCTCTTTGTCTTCTTGCAGGTCTTTGTTGTATGCCAAGGGTAAACCCTTCATGATTACTAACATTGCCTGGAGATGACCAAAAACACGCCCTGTTTTACCCCGCACCAATTCTGGGACATCGGGGTTTTTCTTTTGGGGCATAATGCTAGAACCGGTGGCACAGCTATCCTTGAGGGTGACAAAACCAAACTCCTGGGATGCCCAGAGAATAATTTCTTCTGAAAGACGGCTGAGGTGAACCATGATTAAGCTAGCAGCACACAGGAATTCAATGGCAAAATCGCGATCGCTCACTCCATCGAGACTGTTAGCATAAATGTTGTCGAAATGCAAGAGTGAGGCTGTGTAATGGCGGTCAATAGGGAAAGTAGTTCCCGCTAGGGCACCGCAACCGAGGGGTGAGGTATTGACACGAGAATGAATCTCTCCTAGGCGTTCTGTGTCCCGCTGTGCCATCTGAAAATATGCCAATAGGTGATGTGCCAAGCTGAGGGGTTGGGCGCGTTGTAGGTGCGTATAACCAGGAATCAGAGTTTCAATGTTATTTTCGGCAATATCCAGCAATACACCTTGGAACTCCCGGAGTTGTTGGCGGATTTGTTGAATTTGGTCTCGCAGGTAAAGTCTGGTATCCGTACCTACTTGGTCATTACGGGAGCGTCCAGTGTGTAATTTTTTGCCAACATCTCCTACAATTTCTACAAGACGGCGCTCAACGGCAAAATGTACGTCTTCTGCTTCAATACCAGGGTTAAATTTGCCTTGACGATATTCTTGGCGAATTTGCTCTAAACCCTTAACCAGTTGCTCTCCTTCTTCTAGGGAGATAATACCGCATTTCGCCAGCATTTTGGCATGAGCAACGGAACCTGTAAGGTCATATTCGATCAGTTCTATATCAAATGTAATACTGGCATTGAAGCGAGCGATCGCTGGATGTAGCGCGGATTCAAATCGCTGACTCCAAGTTTGTTGTTGTGTCATAAATCTTAAGGGTTGAAGACAGTTTTTAAGTCAACTGAAGTATTGGAGAAAGTGACGTTCTCCCAACACTGACCGCAAGCGGTACAGTGTGGGCTTCTTTCCTCGCGGTCAGAAATTTCCTGCTACCCTGCGGGTTCCGCGCTAGCGGTACAAAGGTCTTCACTCCAAATACCCCAAGGACAAGCCATACAGCAACATTTGCGCTCAGATTCCGACCCAGGCAGATTATACTCTCCTGACGCCCCACGGAGAGTTGTACAAAAACCAAAATTGGATCGCAGATTACACAGATTCTACTGTCCGTGCAATCCAAAAATCCTTGGTCAAGTTTTGTACAACCAACCAAACTGGTTTTACCCATCAATGGCTGTGCTACGCACATTTCTTGATGGAACCCCATACCCGAAGGGCAACAGGTAACAGGTAACAGGTAACAGGCAACAGGCAACAGGGGGTTTTGAATGGCGATCAGCAACGATTCTAAGCAAAACTTACTACAAAGAAAGATAGAAAGGGAACAAATGTCCCTGTTCTCTATTCCCTATTTCCTTCTTGGAGTTAATTTAACCAAAACTGGTGAGATTGCGAAACATATAGCCAATGAAAAATCCAATCAACATTGCCCACATTTGTCCTGATTTGACAAAGTTGGTAAAAGCTTTTTCCATTTGACCCAAAATGTTGGGATCGGTGACTTGTTGAGCTACTACCGTCCAGTCTACAGGTAGATGCCACAGGATGTGAGAGATTGAATCGCTCAAAATGTCCATAGATGGTAAAAAATATTTGGTTTACTGTATCTGTCATTATTTATGGATTCAGCAAAAAATCATACATGAATCCTGATAAATAACCAAGTTGACTATAATTTCATAACCTCAAAACCCAGAAATTAGCAACCATCAGGCTCTATCTATCAAGAAAAAATTACTTTGAGATCGAGATAAAATTCTTAACCTTGGGGTTCTTTTGATGACAACTGTATTTTCTCGGATGTCCGCAAAATTTGTCCTGCCAAAACTGCTGCACCAAAACCATTATCGATATTTACCACCCCTACACCCGCAGCACAAGAATTAAGCATTGTCAAGAGGGGTGCTAGCCCAGCAAAACTTGCTCCATAGCCAATACTCGTGGGAACGGCAATCACGGGAGAATCTGCCAAACCTGCAACTACGCTAGGTAACGCCCCTTCCATCCCTGCTACAACAATTAATACAGATGCCGATGCCAGTATGTGGCGGTTATTTAACAAGCGGTGGATTCCAGCTACACCCACATCCCAGAGACGCTGTACCCGGAAACCAGAAAGTTCAGCTGTTACAGCCGCTTCCTCAGCTACGGGTAAATCCGCTGTACCTGCGGAAATAATCCCAATGTTTCCAGGATAGCGAGGTTCAATGGTCGAGGGAGCGATCGCACAAATACGCGCCAGTTCATAGTATCTCAAACCCCGAACCTTGGCTTGCAGGGTGGTGTACACTTCCGGTTGAATGCGAGTAGCCATTACCACCTGGTTTCGCTGACGCATCACCTGCATAATTTGGGCAATCTGTTCGGGAGTTTTTCCTGGTCCCCAAATTACCTCCGGGAAACCAGTTCTCAAAGCGCGATGATTGTCGATTTTGGCAAATTCCCCTACAGGTTCATAAGCCAGGTGTTTAAGTTGATCTAATGCTCTATCTGGGTTTAAGTTACCATTAGCAACCGCTTCCAGGAGCGATCGTAAAGCTTTTTCGTCAGTCATTTGTCATTTGTCATTGGTAATTGGTAATTGGTAATTGGTAATTGGTAATTGGTAATTGGTTCTCCTAAGAAACACAGGGGCTAGGGGCTACGGACTAGGGTGTGTTTTCAAACCCCTAAAACCCTCAGCCTATAGCTGCCTGCGGCGTCTAGGTACGTGTAGCCTGACAAATGACAAAGGACAGATGACAAATGACTAATCTGTGACTTTGATTTCATAAAGGTTCCAGAATGGACCACCAAGGGCTGTGTACTTAATTCCCAAGAAGCGATCGCGTACTGCTTGTAGGTCTAATTGTTGCACCAAGTGAATAAACGGCAGTTGTTCCGAGGCAATTCGTTGGTATTGGTAATAATATTCCTTGCGTTTTTCCTCATCCAATTCTTGTGCCCCTTGAACATACAACCGATCAATTTCTTTTTCCCAGTCAGAAACTTTCCAGCCAGTGATATTAGAATCCCCTGGTTGGGGACCTTGGTTAAATGCGTGGGAAGCACCTTTAATCCTCCAAATATTACTAGCGCCATGAGGTTCAATACCTCCTCCTCCGAATCCGCCAAGATAACAATCCCAATCTTGTGTATTTTTCAGTTTTGCTAGGTAAGCATTAAAACTGAGAATTTGCAAATTAACTTCAATTCCAATTTTATCGAGATCCTGGCGAATTTGCGCTGCCATATCCTGTCTAACTTTCCTTTCGGAGTTAGTTAACAGTGTAAATTTAACTTCATTGCCATCGGCATCAACTAAGCGGTTTTGTTCATTATATTTAAACCCTGCTTGTAACAGAAGTTCCTTTGCTTTTTCCGGATTATAATTGTAGACTTTTAATCCTTTTTCTGGCGGGAGGAAATAAGGACTTTTTACATATACAAAAGAATTTTGTAACTCACCTAATCCGCGAAAAGAATTAGTTTTCATTTTCTCCCGGTCAATGGCATAGGCAATAGCCTGGCGAAATTCTTTTTTATTGAACCATCGAGAATGTATTGGATTTACAAAAGGTTGACCCTGAGGATTTTTAGCTTGAGAGAGGTTAAAACTAATAAAAGTTGTACTTGTGTCTGGTCCACCATTGTAGATTTTAAAACGTCCCCGTTTTTCTTCTTGTTTTAATAAGCTAAATCCTTCTGGAGGTACTTCCAAATTATCCAACTGTCCGGAACGGAAGCTGATTAATTGAGTATCAGTAGACTCAATAATTCGCCAAACAACACGCTCAATGTAGGGTTGAGGATTACCTTCAGCATCTTGACGCCAATAGTATGGATTACGCCGAAATATTACTCGTTGACTGGGAACATAAGTTTCCATAACATAGGGACCATTACCAACTATTGTTTTAGGATCGGTTCCTGTTCCCCACATTCTCAGAAATTCGGGGTTGCCATCAGAACCAATGGTACGCACAGATTCCCTAAGAGCATGAGCAGGCATAATCGGAATACCACCAACATATCTCAAAAAAGGTGCAAATGGTTCTGGAATACTAAATTCCACCCTCAGAGAGTCAAGCTTTTTAACTTTGGGTAAAGCTCCACTTTCACCAACTTTGAGAAGTTCTTTGAGAGGTGCGGGGATTTTGGGATTAAGATAAATTTCGTTGTAGGTAAAAACGATATCATCAGCAGTCATGGGTTTACCATCTGACCACTTTAATCCTGACCGCAATTTTATGACAATTTGTTGTCCATTTTCAGAAACACTCCAAGATTCTGCTAATCCTGGTTCTAGTTTTGATGTCAGGGGGTTCTCATTAATTAATGAGTCATAGATAAAGCCAAAAACGCTATATGCTGACTGATTGAGAGCGGAATTAAAAGTTGAAGGTTCACTGAGAACAGCTACCACCATCTGCGGGACTTGTGCCGCTTTAGTTTGAAAATTAGAAGGATTGCAAGCAACAGTTGTCAGTGCTGTTGTTGCTGCTAAGATTATGGGTAACCAAAAACGTTTAATTGAGTGCAATATACTAGCAGTATTTATCATTTTAATATGATGTAACTCTCAAATTAATTTGACTGAGATTGTAATACCAAATCAAAAAAATTTTGCAACATATCCAATTGTAGAGCGTGGAAACCCCACCCTACCAACCAAGTGTCCCATTCTTTTTTCAAATTGGTATAACCAACCCAAAAAGTTTTGTGTACGAATAAAATACTTATCGACTCCTGCATTAGGCAATGCTTCCTGAACTTTGGACTTGCCAAAATCTTTACTATTTCCACTTAAGCAAACTTTGCGTTTTTTGGCATATAAACTAGTACGTCGCGGCGGGAATAAAGCAATCATTTATTTAGCAGCAATTAACAAAACCACAGCATAAGCACAAATCCCTTCCTCCTGTCCCACAGGACCCAACTTTTCGTTAGTAGTGGCTTTAATACCAACTTGAGTCGGGTCTAATTGCAAAATGTTAGCAATTTTTGACCGCATTGTAGCAATATGAGGTTTCAGCTTTGGGCGTTCTGCCACTACTACCGAGTCAATATTGCCAATTTGCCAACCCCTCTGGTGAATCAAATTATGAACTTGAGCTAAAAGTAACAAACTATCAGCCCCAGCCCATTGAGGATCGCTGGGAGGGAAATAATGTCCAATGTCCCCCAAAGAAAGCGCCCCTAGCATAGCATCCATAATCGCATGGGTAAGAACATCAGCATCGCTATGCCCCAATAAACCCAGAGAATGGGGAATATTAACACCCCCCAAAATCAATGGGCGATCGCTCACGAGTCGGTGGATATCGTAGCCGTTACCAATACGAATGTTCATCTAATTTCGGCGTGGAGACTCCCGCTACATCGGTACTCCGATTAGCGGAAGAGGAAACGCCGCTCCTATGTAACATTTACAATCAGTCCAATTGAACGTTTTAACAGCTTCGTTTTGCGGACTGAGAACTGACCAAGCCTTCTCCAGTTAGCGTCGCTAACAGAAACTTGTTTAGCAGTGTCGCCACTTACCCAACCGTTAAATAATACTTACCCAAACTTACCCACATTTAGACATTTCTACACTAGGTAGCTTTGACCAGGGGCGTTTGGTGATTAATTCCTGTTACCCTTCAAGAACGCTAAGAGCGAACACCCAGAACTGTCGGCAGCACTCTGTCCACAGGCTAACACCGCCTAACTGACGGCTTTCTTCAGATTGAAGGCTGCGTTTAAGTCCCGGTCAAGTTGAAGACCGCAACAGTCACACTTAAACACTCTTTGTTTTAAAGAGAGTTCTTCTTTTCTGTGACCGCACCCAGCGCAAGTCTTAGAGCTAGGAAACCATCGGTCAACTACAACCAATTCGGAACCATACAGCTTGAATATAAATGCAAGCTGTCTACGAAACTCGTAAAAACCCATGTCCGCAACTGATTTAGCTAGATTATGATTAACCAGCATTCCGCTTACATTTAAATCCTCAATCCCAATCTTGCTGTGGTTTTTGGCGAGATAGGATGTCAGTTTGTGCAATGTATCTTTACGGATATTCGCAATCTTGCGATGGAGTCTGGCTATCTGTATCTGAGCTTTTTTCCAGTTACTAGAACCTTTGATTTTGTGACGATGAAGCCATTGCAGTCTGGAGAGTTTCTTTGAGTATTTGCGATAGCTTTTTGCTCCCATAAACACCTGGCCAGTTGATAGTGTAGCCAGGGTTTTGATTCCGAGGTCAACGCCTACAACCGATACGCTCTTGTATTCATTGGTCGGCTCAACTTCAATCTTCCAGCTAACAAACCATCTGTCGGCTGTGCGGCTAATTGTGAATGATTTGGGTTTTTGGTCAACTGGTAGACGCT
>JASJCY010000273.1 GCA_030065825.1 Nostocaceae cyanobacterium
CAAATCAAGCATAATTTACTTTCCAATTATCTAATTGAGCAGCTAAAACGCCCAGATATTATGATGTCTCCTGTGTAGCTTTTTATGCGCTCGGTGCGCGAAGCGCACCATTGCTTGTGCCAGTTGCGTAAGTCCTGTTCTATTTGATTTTTGAAAAGACTCATTATAATCTGACCTGCTTTGTTTCCTGTTCCTTATTCCCTATTCCCTATTCCCTGTTCCCTCTCTTGAAAAGTTGCTCATGGGGGAAACCCCCAAGACCGCACTTTTCGCTGTTAAGAGTTCCCTGTCTCTACGAGTAATTTCACAAATCAAACTGGATTCCTAATAACAACAAAAATACATAAATAGGAAAAACAGATGAAAATTACCAGACGTGAGGCAATAAAGCTGGGTTTAGCTGGAGGTGGAGTCTTGTTGTCACCCTTGGCATTTCCAGGTATTGCTAGGGCTTTATTAAGTCCACAAATACCCCGTTTCCAGCTTCCTTTTCAGGTTCCACCAGTTCTCCCACCCGTGCGCAGTGATCAGACTACCGATTACTACGAAATGACCATTAAAAAAGACTTGTGGGAAATTCTACCGGGGTTAAAAACAGAGATTTGGGGCTACGAAGGCATGTTTCCGGGTCCTATAATTAGACAGCGAGGGGGTAAACGTAGTGAAGGAGGACGGCAATCTGTTGTCCGTATTATTAATAAATTAGGTGAAGATGCCCAAGGAAGACCGATTAATTCTGTCACCCATTTACATGGTATGGCATCTCTGCCCCAGTATGATGGCTATGCCATTGATTATGTTCCTCCCGAATACTTCAAAGATTACATTTATCCCAATGACCGCGCTGCTACTCTTTGGTATCACGATCATGTCCAGGATTTAACTTCCCACAATGTGTATATGGGAATGGCTGGGATGTACATTGTGGAAGACAAATTTGAGTTGGATTTACCTCTACCCAAGGGTAACTATGATGTGCCGTTAATTATCCAAGATGCGCGATTTGCAGGTGATGGTAAATTAATTTTTGATGACAATAGCGAAAGGAGTCTGTACGGAGATGTTATCTTAGTAAATGGGGTACCTTGGCCCTACATGCAAGTAGCAAATCGTAAGTACCGTTTCCGGATTTTAAATGCTTCTGTCTCCCGGAATTACCAACTTGCTTTAAGTCAGAAAGCCGAGGGATTGACAATTGGTGAGAAATTAATCGTAATTGCCAGCGACGGGGGATTACTTAGCGAACCTGTAGAATTAACTACTCCCTTTCAAACCCTGGGAATTGGTGTGGCAGAACGCTACGATGTAATTATCGATTTTTCCCAATATCCTGAGAATAGCCAAGTTTTCTTACGGAACATCGGCTTTACAGGTTCTCTTGATAATGATACTCGTACCCATACCATTATGCGTTTTGATGTGGTGCGCTCAGAACCAGATGATAGCATCATACCCGATCAACTGCGTCCTGTAGAATCTTTAGCAAATCAACCCATCACCAGGACTCGCACCTTCCGATTTGAACGCAGCATCGGACAGTGGCTGATTAATGGTAGAACTTGGGACCCCCAACGTGTCGATGCTAATCCCCAACTAGGAGACGTGGAGATTTGGAATTTGGTTAATCCTGGAAGCGGTTGGGTGCATCCGGTACATATTCATCTAGTGCATAGTCAAATCCTCGATCGCAACGGTTTACAACCCCGTCCCTACGAAAGAGGGTGGAAAGATGTATTTATGGTTGGTGAATTCCAGACAGTGCGAGTGATTAGCAAGTTTCGCACCCCCGAAGGAAACGACATCAAAGGCAAATTTATGATGCACTGTCATAACCTCGTTCACGAAGACCATGCAATGATGACCCAATTTGAAGTCGGTCAAGGTGGTCCTGACCCGGTAACTACTGCACCCGCGCAACCAATTTCCCAAATGCTACCGTTGTGAGGTGTAATAATTACTCCCGTCCGGCTAGAAGATTACCTAATTGAGTGAGAGGGAGAAGAGGGAGAAGAGGGAGAAGAGGGAGAAGAGGGAGAAGAGGGAGAAGAGGGAGAAGAGGGAGAAGAGGGAGAAGAGGGAGAAGAGGGGGAAGAGGGAGAGAAATTTTTATAGGTAATTTTAGAACACCGAAGGGAGTAAGAAACACGCTTAACTTTTGACTTTTGACTTTAATTGCCTATTGCCTATTGCCTATTTCCTATTCCCTATTTCCTATTCCCTATTCCCTGTTCCCTCTATTTCTTCAAAATTCTCGAAAAAAAACTCCAGGTTTATCACCTAGAGTTATGTGTGTTTATACTACTCGTATTAAATTATTGCGTTATTTTCACAACAATAATTTTTAAGAGGAGGTTTTGGATTTTGCAGGATGTTGCCTTGGAAAGCAGTAGTTTCTATAGAATATCCACCTTGGAAATACAAATGTTGCCAAAATGGCAGAATAATATTTTTTTTCAATCCCACATCTAAATAGCCTACAGTTTCCAGGATTCAAAGCTAAAATAAAAAGCGCCAGGGAATACGGTGCAAAATCTGGCGCTGAATGTTCGTTTTCTGGAAGCACCATTGTATGCAACTTGTTTGGGAAGTGCCACAGGGTCAATACCTCTATGGGTATTACCCCTCAAAGTACTTCCCTAGATTTTGCATTCACGAACCACCAAAGCCACCGAGTGAAGTCTGGCTAAACCCTCCTGCACTCTGACTTGCGCGTACCGCTGATTGAGAAAAGATTTGGAAGGCTTGACGGATATCTTTCTGGCTATTACCGGGGGTAAGAATCCATTCATTGCGGATACCCATATCTTGGAAGACTTGCTGAAAATCGGTCTGTCCATCATCGATTCCCATAGCGGCAATGATATGATTTTCTGTACTGAGCATATCCTGAATGAGCGATCGCACGGTTTTTGCTGTTGCCCTTTGGGAGTGAACATCTGCCCCATCGGTAATAATTAGGGTAACGGTACGCACGGGGACGCCATTATCGCTAAACTCCTGTGCTTTTGCTAACACAGTCCCCAAGAGAACAACGGTTTGGTCGTAAAGGGGGGTTCCTTGTTTGGGGTTGTAGTTTTTGGCGTCCATCCGCACTGCTTGAGATAAAGGACAGTAAGGATAAAGAACAAAGCCGTTGAGATAGCGGTTGTGGACGAGAATGTTGTCTCGTTGGTTAGAGTTCAGTAAGGCATCAATAATAGTGTTATGTCCAGCACGAACTACAGCCGTGTTTCCACCATAATTTATGGAACCGGAATCATCAGGCATGATAGTGACTAATACTACCTCTGATGCCGTGACATCATCGACATGGATGCCTAATCCTGCCTGGATTTGGGCACCGATATCTGTGACGTTGAGGGCTTGTAAGGAACTGCTGGAAAGGGAACCTTCTGCATGGGCAGATTGAAATAGTTGGTTGAGGTCTGGTGTTTGACTCATGGTTGTATTTTTGATTTATGTTGTTAAACTTGTTACAAACCTCACCCCCTTCCCCTCTCCTTACTATAGACAGGTCGTGGCTTCCCGCAGGGTAGGAGAGGGGTGGCTTTAGCCGGGGTGAGGTGTATTCTGGTGTCAGAAACCGGGTTTCTTACGAATGTTAGTTAAAACCCGAATTTTTTCTACAAACCTCACCCCCTTTCCCCTCTCCTAGAATTCGTAGGGGTAAAGCGCATTGCTAAACCCCTACAGCGTGGTATTTTTACCTAAAAATCGCTGTCATCATTAGAGGAGTAGTTTTAGCCTGGGTGAGGTGTAGAAACCGGGTTTCTTGGGAATGTTAGTTAAAATCCGAATTTTTTCTTGAGAAACCCGGTTTCTCCGGGTTTCTTGGGAATGTTAGTTAAAATCCGAATTTTTTCTTGAGAAACCCGGTTTCTCGGTGTTAAAGATTGATACCTGTCCAAGAGGTTATGGGTTGGGTGGAATTGACTAGATGCATTCCAGCGTTAGCGAAGCGTTGGAAAGCAGCGTTTGCTTGGTCGGTAAAATCGACTACACCGGGGACAACTACGGGGGAGGTGCAGTCTTCTAGGAGGTAGACTTTTTGTGCCAGTTTGGGGTCTTTTGCTTGGATTTCGCACAGTAGGTCGTCAATTGTCCAAGCGACACAGTGGCTTTTTGCCTGTCCAGCGATGATTACAGCGTCGAAGTCCAGGAGTTTTTGGATAAAGCGGGTGTTTTTCTGGGCTATGGGACGACCTTGGGAATCATCGAGGACTTCGGGACGGAGGACGGAATAGTTTTCTGTGAGGGGGTTACCACCTTTGATTTCAAAGTTGGTTTGACTGTTGCGGGCGATCGCATGGAAAAAACAGGCTTCTTCAATTGCTGAGACGAGTGCATGACCGATGCCTCCTAGCATGGCATGATATGGCCAGATGGTCAGGGGATATTTGCCTTTGTCGCTGAGACGTTTGACATAATGGAGGGCGAAGTTTTGTAGTGCCATATAGTTACCTTTGGCGAGGCTGTAGGCTATAGCTGGATTGACTTTCCATTTGCCCTGTTGTACGTCTGTGAGGGAAATCATGGTCATGGGTGCGGGGTGTTCTCCTGCATCGTTCACCCAGAAGAGGGGGTGAAATATTTGCATGGAGGTGTGGGTGTCCATGGTGGGGGATATTTCAGTGATAATATTGAGGTTGTGGTAGATAAATTCACATAGTCTGATGTTGTCTTCTACTGCACCCATACCGGAACTACCACCGACAAATAGCTCAAAGTCGGGGATACAGAAGGTGTTTTGAGCATCGATTATCATTAGGCAAATACGGGTTTTGTCTTTGGCTGCGGGTGGGATTCCATGGTGTTTTGCCCAATCTTGAGCTTGTGTAGCCCTTTCTTGGTAGGGAACGCGCCAAATTTCGCCGACGCGATGGGGATTAAAGTGGGTGGGGATGGGTAGTTGGGTGATTTGTGTTGTCATAATGTTTACTGTGTTTATGAATGGAATGATTAAAAAACCAGGTTTGCGTAGCCTGCGCTTTGCGCTTAGACGCGTTAAATAAGAAGTGGCTTCCCGTTAGCTGTAAGCTTTCCCGTAGGATAGGGTAGAACAGGAAAAAAGAGGGAAACAGAGAAAGAAAAACAAAGAGAGATTAGGCTATTTGAAGTTGATAAATTTGTTGGGAATTGACTACATAAAGTCCGTGGGGTGCGGGTAGAAGTTGGGAAGCAGTGTTTACGAAGGGTTCGGTATCGGGGAATGTTTTGGTTTGTATGAGTTGACCTTGTTGTAGTTCAATACGGATAATGCCTTCATCGGTGGCTGCAAGGAGAAAGTTACCCGCAGCTAAGTGATTTCCGTTACCCAAAGTGGTTAACCAGTTATCTTCTCCTGAGTGTGCTTGGGTAGTTGCAGCTATAGAACCATTGGCTTGTATGACTACGCAACGGTAGCAAATCTTGCCTTGTTCTTGGGTGGTGAGGAATAACCAGCAATAATCTTGGCTAAAGGTGCAATTGGTATGGATTAGTTGTCCCTGTAGGGAAGGAAGTTGGACTTGGTCGTTAATTCCTGGTTTTTGGGTGTCAAAGACAAAGGCTATATTTAGTTCTCCTGCGCGATAGAAACCAAAGCCAAAGTGAGAACCTACCCAAAATTGGGTTTGTTCTGGTAGTACTTCCCCAATATAGGTTGTACCTAAGTTATTGTCTCGTTGTAATTGACCGTTGAGAATCCAGTAACGATGGTTGGGGTTGACATCAAATACTGTTTTAGACTTATAACTATCTACTGCTAGTCTGTCTAGTTCTTTGTCGGGGTGAAAACTGATAATCTGTCCCTGATAGCCTAGGAATGTGGTTTTACCTTGAATTCGCCATTGTAAGTGGGGGTTTAAGTCTCCGTTGAGGACTAGTGAATTATCCTCTCGACGAAACTCTCCCCGGTCGTGATACAACCAATATAGTTTTCCTTTTTCCACTGTAGCAAAGAGGATTAATCCTTCGGTGCTAAATAGTCTTGTGGCTGTGACTTTACCCCGTACCACGGTTACAGACTTGATTGTGCTGGGAACTGGGTGGGTACAGTCGGGACAAGTGGGACGACCATGTTCTGTTCCGCAGTTGGTACACTTAGTCCAGTGGAGGTTTTCTAGCAAGTGTTGGGGAAATTCACCCCGGATATCTTTCTCAAATACTTGATGGAAGTAGTGTAATAATTCATCCGGTAGGACTTTGTAAGGGATTGCAGGTTTGGGATAGCGTACCTGGGGATGAAAGATGGTGATTCGATGCAGTGGACGTGCTGCATGGGGTATTTTTTCACTGGGAGTTTTGGGTTTATATACACCTCCATAGGGTTCTACAAACAGTAAGCTTTGCATCAGCATGACGGTGAAAGCATACCAATCGGATTCTGAGTTATGGGGTAGTTTTAATAGCGGTTGATTAGCTTTTGCATCACATAATATAGGGTCTACAAATCTAGCGGTGAATACCTGACAGGGGAAACTACCAAACTGGAAAGAATCAGCATCTATAAAATAAGCTTCTATTCCCTTTATCAGTACATTCAGGTCATTAAAATCTCCAATTACTATCCCGGCAAAATGTAGTTGAGAAACCGTTTCTCGCAAGTCCTTAAAAATAGAAACTACGGTTTGTTGACTAACACCTCCTTGGCGAAAACTCCGTTCTCCATACTTTAGCAATACCTCTGCATCTTTAATAAAAGGCATGGTGTAACCAAGAATGGTTTTGCCATTTTTATCAGTAACTAACTCTTCTGGTGCAATTACTTTTTGGGGAAGATTGCATGGAAAAGCGGGGAGTTTTTGCTGATGAATTTGTAACCGTTCCCTTGCTGCTTTTTGTTCATGGGGTAATCCTTGATAGTCGGGATGACTCGGTGACTTAAACAGTTTTAATGCCTTTCCTTTACCAATATCAAAAACATCTGCCTCACCTCCTTTACCAATTGCATGACGCGGGTTTAATTTGATGCGTTTGCCATGTATATAAACATCCATAATTTATAAATATTGAAATTATCATTTTTTCCAGTAGGGTGTGTTATTGCGTAAGCATAACGCACCTTTGATTATGATTTGGTACTAGGTGATAATGTAACCTGCAAAATTGCTGACAAAACAACTGTTTTTTACTAAAAATAACGCATTTTCTACCATGGTTCGGTGCCTTAAATTTGTTATAAAAATTATATGACCGAGATTGAAATTGATTCTTTTACCATATATAAACCTCCATAATTTTTAATTCTTTAAATTCTCAGTTTTTTTAAGTAGGGTGTGTTATTTCGTAAGCATAACGCACCTTTTATTATGATTTAGTACTAGGTGACAATGTAACCTGCAAAATTGCTGACAAAACAACTGTGTTCTAGCATAATGCATCTTTTACTATCCTTCGGTGCGTTATAACGTAGACGGGAAGCGGCTTCCCGAAGGGTAGTTTAATGCACCCTACAAAAGTGATTTACTAATTGCATGACGGAGATTGAATTTGATTTTTTACCATATATGAACCTCCATAATTTTTAATTCTTTAAATTCTCAGTTTTTTTAAGTAGGGTGTGTTATTTCGTAAGCATAACGCACCTTTTATTATGATTTAGTACTAGGTGACAATGTAACCTGCAAA
>JASJCY010000059.1 GCA_030065825.1 Nostocaceae cyanobacterium
CAATACACTCAAAACCTCACCCCGTCCTTCGGACACCCCTCTCCTTACTATAGACACGGAGTGGCTTCCCGTAGGGTAGGAGAGGGGAAGGGGGTGAGGTTCATCTGTATTCTATCCAAGTGAAAAGTGCTATATTTGTAATAGGATATATGATACTATTGCTCTGTCAGAAACCCCACGGCTAAAGCCGGGGGCTTGAAAAGCCCTAATCTGACCAGACTAAGTACCTTGAGTACTACGTTAGAGGCAAGAGTTAAAGACCTACCAAGGAATGCGTAGCTAGTTCCTTGCTCTAGAACTGAACAGTTAAACATCTCTAGAAGGGTTAAGGAAGTGCTGTTTGGATAGTCACCGACCTCTAACATTGTCGAAGCTAACTTTACTGGAGTAGCAAGGCGATTCCCGGCATACAGGGAAATGGATAAGTACTACTCCTCTACTTATCCATCCCCAAAAGGGGACTCTGATTAAAATCAGATGCGCCTTACCCCCATGCCTTTAGGCATGGGGGTAAGGCGCGAGGGATTCGATGAGCAAACTCAATAAAATAGAAAAGCCATCTCTAGAATATTACTTAAGCCTTCAATATCCTGTAACACTTTACCCCGAACCAGAGGGTGGATATGTAGCTCAAATTAAAGATTTACCTGGATGTCTCACCCAAGGTGAAACCCCAGAAGAAACAATAGCAAACATTAATGAAGCGCGGGAATTGTGGATTGAAACTGCTTATGAAGCTGGGGATGATATTCCTTTACCCAGCAGTGATGATAGTTACAGTGGTAGATTATTGGTACGAATGCCAAAATCTCTACATCGTCGTTTAGCGTCAACTGCTGAGTGCGAAGGTGTAAGTCTCAATCAGTATATTGTGTTTTTGTTAAGTGCAGCATCATAATTTTCCCAGAAATTACGGCACCTTTTTCCAAATTTTGAGACTCAAATTATACCAATTTCCAAGCTTCGGCAAAATTTTCCAGTGAAGAAAAATAAATAAACCTTAAAGTAACCTAATGGTAACTCTGATAACGCGATATCATCGTATTTTATCAGATTGCACCTTCTTTACCAGGGATTTATGGCGGCTTCTTACTCTGCATCTTCCCAATCTAACAATAACAACCCCAATAGCGACATTATCACCGACACTCGACAGGTAGATGTAAGCAAGCTGAGTCAAATGTACCAGCACTATGTGGAGGTGAAACACCAGCATCCCCACGCAGTACTGCTGTATCGGGTAGGAGATTTCTTTGAATGTTACTTTCAAGATGCTGTAATATTGGCGCAGGAGTTGGAACTTGTCCTGACTAGCAAACAAGCGGGAGAACAAGGACGAGTGGCGATGTCTGGTGTACCTCATCATGCTTGGGAACGTCACGCTACCCTGTTGGTAGAGAAAGGCTATGCGGTGGTAATTTGCGATCAAGTAGAAACTGCTGCGGAAGCTGCCGGGAGATTGGTACGTCGGGAAGTAACCCGCATTCTCACCCCCGGTACCTTGCTGGAAGATGGAATGTTAAAAGGAAGTCGTAATAATTATCTTGCAGCTGTGGTAATTGCGGGAGAACATTGGGGATTAGCTTATGCAGATATTTCTACAGGGGAATACCTCACTACCCAAGAAAGTAATCTGGAATTGTTAACCCAGGAATTAATGCGTTTACAGCCTGCGGAAGTGTTATTCCCCACTAATGCCCCAGATTTGGGTAGTTTACTACGTCCTGGGGAAAAATCAGACCAATTACCAGATTGTTTACCCCCTTCCTTCTGTTATGCCTTGCGATCGCAAATTCCTTTTTCCCCAGGAGAAGCTAAATCACGGTTATTACATAAATTTAAAGTGCGATCGCTCGAAGGTTTGGGTTGCGAACATTTACCCCTGGCTGTGCGTGCTGCTGGAGGTTTGCTGGAATATCTGGAGGAAACCCAAAAGGAAAATTCTATTCCTTTACAACCTTTACGCACCTACACCATTACTGATTTTCTGATTGTAGACCATCAAACAAGACGTAACCTGGAAATTACTCAGACGGTGCGCGATGCTACTTTTCACGGTTCCTTGTTGTGGGCATTGGATAGAACAAGTACCTCCATGGGAAGTCGATCTTTGCGGCGATGGATGTTACAACCGCTACTTGATATTAAAGGTATTCGGGCAAGGCAAAATACGATTCAGGAGTTAGCAGGAAATACCCCTTTGCGTCAGGATTTACGACACTTACTCAAGCAAATTTATGACATCGAACGATTGTCGGGAAGAACTGGTTCTGGAACCGCTAATGCCAGGGATTTAGTCGCTTTGGCTGATTCTTTGGCAAAATTGCCCCAATTAGCTGATTTAGTCGCGGAAGCTCGTTCTCCCTTCCTCAAGGTCTTACAGAAAGTACCGCCAGTTTTAGAAGAATTGGCGCAAAAAATTAGCTCTCATATCGTTGAGTCGCCACCCACACATATTAAGGAAGGAGGATTAATTCGTCCCGGAATCAACCCTTTACTGGATGAAAGAAGGGCTTTGATAGAAGAAGATCAGCAGTGGGTTGCTAATTTAGAAGTAGATGAACGGGAAAGGACGGGAATTTCTAATTTAAAGGTAGGATATAACAAAACCTTTGGATATTATATCAGTATTTCTCGTAGTAAGGCAGACCAAGTCCCGTCTAATTATATACGCAAGCAGACTTTGACTAATGAGGAACGCTACATTACTCCGGAATTGAAAGAGAGGGAAGCCAGAATTCTTACAGCCAGAGATGATTTAAATCAGTTGGAGTATGATATCTTTGTAGCATTGCGGGAAGAGGTAGGAAAGCAAGCGGAGGTAATTCGCAATCTTTCTCGGGCTGTAGCCGCAGCTGATATCCTCTGTGGTTTTGCGGAGTTGGCAGTGTATCAAGGTTACTGTCGTCCGGAGATGGTGGAGGGACGAGAAATTGTGATTGTGGATGGACGACATCCAGTGGTGGAACAGTCTTTACCTGCGGGGTTCTTTGTGCCGAATTCAACGCAGTTGGGAGGAATGAACCGCATAGACGCACAGGAGGAGGAAAGGAGGGAAAAAGTTAGTTTTTCTTTATCCTCTCCTGATTTAATCATTCTTACCGGACCAAATGCTAGTGGGAAGAGTTGTTATTTAAGACAGGTGGGGTTGATACAATTAATGGCGCAGGTTGGTAGTTTTGTGCCTGCGAAGTCGGCGAGGTTGGGAATATGTGATAGAATTTTTACGCGGGTTGGGGCGGTGGATGACTTGGCAACGGGTCAATCTACCTTTATGGTAGAAATGAATGAGACTGCCAATATCCTCAATCATGCCAGCTCTCGGTCCTTGGTGTTATTGGATGAAATTGGACGGGGAACGGCGACTTTTGATGGTCTTTCTATTGCTTGGGCTGTGGCGGAGTATATTGCTGGGGAAGTTTGTGCCCGGACGATTTTTGCCACTCATTATCATGAGTTAAATGAGTTGGCGTCTTTGTTGGAGAATGTGGCAAATTATCAGGTGACGGTGAAGGAATTACCAGACCAAATTATCTTTTTGCACCAAGTACAACCGGGGGGTGCGGATAAGTCTTATGGTATTGAAGCGGGAAGGTTGGCGGGTTTACCACCGGTGGTGATTCAACGGGCAAAACAGGTGATGGGACAGATTGAGAAGCATAGTAAGATTGCGATGGGGTTGCAAAAGCTGGAACACGGATTAGAGGGATTAAGGGATGACGCGGATTAAAGGATAAGGGTTTTATCGTCAAAAAACTGTAGCGCTATAGTAAGGCATATTTGAATTACGACGCGATTACAGATCCATTGTAGGGGCGCAATGCTTGCGCCCCGCAATGTTTGCGCCCCTACAATAGTTGCGCCCTCATCATTGGTAAAATTCTCTTCAAAAACCACCATTACTCTCCATACACCTTAAATCATCCGTTATATCCCTTGCCAAGCAAGCACCCATTTCCCCAAACCCCAATCGCCCAAAAACACATATACTTCCTACCACTCCCTGCCCCCCAGATCCCCGACTTTTGCCAAAAGTTAGGGATGTATTCCCAGCAAATTTCCCAGCAATAATCTATTCTGTTCCACAAATTGCGGATTTGGGCGCAAGCATTGCGCCCCTACATTACAATCCCTTATCTTACTTTTGACTTTAGTTAGGGTAAATGTCATCAAATTACATTATTTGTATTGTCAAGAAATCATGATATAAAAATGCGCAGGGTAACCCCACGACTTCTATTATAGCACAAAAATACGGGCTGTAAACCCTAAAATCTCGTTGCCGTGATGACAAGATTCTCAATAATTTTTAGGAGTTTCTTAAGGGAGGCACTTTTTGGAAATTTTTGAGCAAGATTTCTGATTTTGATTCCCCGTGCTACAAAAACCCGAAACGCGATGGCACAAGTTGTTAGTTAAGGTAAATGTCATGAAATTACCTTATTTGTATTGTCAAGAAATCATGATATAAAAATGCGCAGGGTGACCCAACGACTTCTCCATTATAGCACAAAAACACAGGCTGTAAACCCTAAAATCTCGTTGTCGTGATGACAAGATTCTCAATTATTTTGAGGAGTTTCTTAAGGGAGGCACTTTTTGGAAATTTGTCACCAAAGTTTATGATTCTGATTCCCCACGCTACAAAAACCCGAAAGGCGATGGCACAAGTTGTTAGTTAGGGTAAATGTGATCAAATTACCTTATTTGTATTGTCAAGAAATCATGATATAAAAATGCCCAGGGTGACCCCACGACTTCTCCATTCTAGCACAAAAACAGGGGTCCGTAAACCCTAAAATCTCGTTGCCGTGATGACAAGATTCTCAATAATTTTGAGGAGTTTCTTAAGGGAGGCACTTTTTGGAAATTTGTCACCAAAGTTTATGATTCTGATTCCCCGTGCTACAGATCCCTGATTTTTGGAACTTGGGTAGGGGTGGGGTTACCCCGCCCCTACTAACCGCAAAAAATGCATCCTTCCTGACTCTTCCCCGGCAATAATTGTCACCCCATCCCCTGCAACCGCACAGCTTCTGATTGCAGATTCCCCAGTGAAAGTGGCGATCGCTTCCCCAGTTTGCCAATTCCAGACTTTCAAGGTGTTGTCAGAGGAAGCAGAAATGGCACAGTTACCATCTGGGGTAATGACGATGGCATTTACCCAGTCACTATGACCTCTAAGGGTACGCACTTCCTCCCATGTTTGCCAATTCCACACCTTCAAGGTCTTGTCATCGGAAGCAGAAATGACGTAGTTGCCATCTGGGGTGATGGCGATGGCATTTACCCAGTCACTATGACCTCTAAGGGTACGCAGTTCTTCCCCAGTTCGCCAATTCCAGACTTTCAAGGTCTTGTCACCGGAAGCAGAAATGGCGTAGTTGCCATCTGGGGTGATGGCGATGGCAATTACCGAGTAACTATGACCTCTAAGGGTACTCACCTCCTCCCCAGTTCGCCAATTCCACACTTTCACGGTGTTGTCAAAGGAAGCAGAAATGGCGTACTTACCATCTGGGGTGAGGGCGATCGCATTTACAGAATCACTATGACCAGTGAGGGTATGCACTTCCTCCCCAGTTTGCCAATCCCACACTTTCAAGGTCTTGTCAGAGGAAGCAGAAATGGCGTACTTGCCATCTGGGGTGATGACGATGGCATTTACCGAAGAACTATGACCAGAGAAGGTACGCACTTCCTCCCCTGTTTGCCAATTCCACACCTTCAAGGTCTTGTCCCAGGAAGCAGAAATGGCGTAGTTGCCATCTGGGGTGAGGGTTATGGCATTTACCCAGTCACTATGACCTATTAGGGTACGGACTTTCTCTCCTATTTGCCAATTCCACACCTTCAAAGTCTTGTCATGGGAAGCAGAAATGGCGTAGTTGCTATCTGGAATAACGGCGATCGCATTTACCGAGTTACTATGACCTCTAAGGGTACGCACTTCCTCCTGTGTTTGCCAGTTCCAGACTTTCACGGTATTGTCACCGGAAGCAGAAATGGCATACTTGCCATCTGGGGTAATGGCGATGGCATTTACTGAGTCACTATGACCTCTAAGAGTACGCACTTCCTCCTGTGTTTGCCAATTCCAGACTTTCAAGGTGGTGTCACGGGAACCAGAAATGGCATAGTTGCCATCTGGGGTCAGTGCGATCGCATTTACCGAGTTACTATGACCGATTAGGGTACGCATCTCCTCCCCAGTTTGCCAATTCCAGACTTTCAAGGTGTTGTCACGGGAACCAGAAATGGCGTACTTGCCATCTGGGGTGATGGCGATCGCATTTACCCAGTCACTATGACCTCTAAGGATACGCAGTTCCTTCCCTGTTCGCCAATTCCGTACTTTCAAGGTGTTGTAATGGGAAGCAGAAATGGCACAGTTGCCATATGGGGTAAGGACGATCGCAATTACATCGCTACTATGACCTCTAAGGGTACGCACTTTGTCCCCTGTTTGCCAACTCCACATCTTCAAGGTGTTGTCAAAGGAAGCAGAAATGGCGTAATTTCCATCTGGGGTGATGGCGATGTCAATTACCGAAGAACTATGACCAGTAAAGGTACGCACCTCCTCCCCAGTTTGCCAATTCCACACTTTCAAGGAGTTGTCCGAGGAAGCAGAAATGGCGTAGTTGCCATCTGGGGTGATGGTGATCGCATTTACATTGTTACTATGACCAGAAAGGGTACGGATTAAGGGTCCCCCTGGGGGTGTTAAGTTTGGTGTTTGGGGAAGCAAGCTAGGGGTTTGGGTGTGCTGTGCTTGTTGCAGCAAGTTTTGAATTTCTGACTCTTCAAAAGACAATAAACGCCCTAATAATTGTCCTGGTAATTGGGTGGGATCTTGATTTAAAATATGTGCTGACAGTCGCAGGGAGTCTTGAATCAATTGTAGGGATTTGATTTTTTCTGTTCCCTCCACCAAATCATAATCATCAATTAGTGCCTCTACTCCAAAATCAGGATGATTAATTTTGTCTGTGAGGAATTTAAAATCACTCAGCAGGCTGTAATATTTTGCTAAATTTCCAGAATTTACTAAATTATAGGGATACCTACCCAGATAAGCTTTTTGTTTGTAGGATTTTTTCCTTTTTGCGGTGTTCGCTAATTCGACCATTTTATATCATCATAAAAAAATAAGGCGTTGCTGATTTGAAGTATGAATCCGGGTGTTCCAGACGTTGCAGTGCAACGTCTGGAGGGAGGTTTTTTGAATTACACAATATCATTTTCACGCCATGGATTTAGCAACGCCAAAAATAAAATTTTTCAAGAAAATTCGTGGAGTATCTCTCCCCTGATGTTCAGTAGGTAGGCATAATTAAATGTAAGATCAGACCTCACCCCCATCCCCTCTCCTTACTATAGACACGGAGTGGCTACTTTCAGAAGCCACTTCGTGTCTACCCGTAGGGTAGGAGAGGGGTGTCCGTACCCCTTACGGGGAAGCAAGCTACGCGTAGCGTGTCCGCAGGACTTAGGACGGGGTGAGGTTATATTCAATTTGACCCACTTACTTAAGCATAGAGAAACCGGGTTTATGAACGATAAATTAGGGTTTTGATAGTCAATATTTCCAATCAACCGGGTTTCTTTGGGAAGTGCAAGATGTGTGCCATTCCACAAAATTGGATAATTGATTTTTTGCTGTTGACTAAACCCACTCTAATTCTCCCAATAATCTACAATTTGTTGATTAACCTGTTTAAATAACTTCCGGTTTGAATCTAAAACTTTTTTGTTCTTGAGGAAGTCAAGAAAACTAGCATGATAGATACTGTAACAGATATCCCCATCGATATCCTGGGTTTTTAAATACTCAACCCAATCATCTAAAACGGATTGCACATCATATTCATCTACCCCAGCAATTTCCGCAATCATTTCACAGGGAATTGAGGTTCCAATCTCCACTAAAATAAACAGGAAAATCACTTTTGATTCTTGGGGTTTTTCATCCATTCCCATCCTGACCCAATGTTGTTGATAATAGTCTTGAAGACCATCGGGTAATTGTTTTAAACTCAGGTCATCATAGAAACCACGGGCAATTCCTGGCAAAAGATAACGCAGGTACATGAAATTATTTTCACTTTTATCTGCTAACTGTTCAACAAAATCTCCCGCAGTAATATGACGTTTTTGAATCAATTTTCTCAGGTCATATTGATAGTCTGGGTCATGATTTAAAAACAAATTAATATAATCTTTGATATCATCACGATTTAACTGTTCATATTCATCCATTCGTAAATCCAATTCCTTCACTGGAACCCCTGGTGACAGAGATAAACGCTTATTTTCCAAAGTATAAGGTCTTCTGGTGAGCAAGAAATAGACTTTTTCTGGAAGCGTCATTGGTAAATATAAAAGATTTTTACCCGGTTCCTGTTCTACTTCATCCAAAGCATCAACCACAATCACCAACCGTTGATTAGGTAATAGTTGTTTGCTGACTCTTTCGAGTAAAGTTGATAAATCAACATCGGCTACATGCTGCAAATTATAATGCTTAATCAGTTGTTGACGAATGCTTTCTAAAAACTGTTCAGGTCGATTCCTTCCCTCAGACTTAATATTAAAATAGCAAGGAGTTTTATGGTCAAAAACATATTTAGCAGCAATAGTACTTTTCCCCATTCCCGCATCCCCAACCACTGTAAAGTAACCATGGGAATTCTCTTGTAGGAATTGAGCAAAAGTATCAAACACAAATTTACGACCACAAAATGAGCGAATCTTTTCTTTGATTAATGCTTTAAACTCTTCTGGATATTTATCCATATTCCAATCTGGGTAAGGTTGGAATTCTGGCGATGTAGTTAGTTTTGCTATTTCAATAAAAGCCTTGCCAAACTCTTCTAACTCTAAAGAAATGACTATTTTTTCTGCTCGAATTTCATCCCCTAAAGGATTCCAAGCCAAAAAATTTTCTACTCCCTGGAGAAACCCCAATGAATTACCAGAAGTATAGGCTTGCCAAAAAGCATTTTTAATTTCTTTTTCTTTAAAAAGTTTCCGAACCGACTCAGACTTTGATGTCCCATATTCTACTAAAGCGTAAATATAAACCACATCTACATTTTTTAGTGGTTGAGTCGGGTCAAGTTTTAAACTTTTCAAAACTTTGATAAAAGCTTCATTTCGCTGGGCTTGATTAATAGCCAGAGTAGCAGCAGGATTAGCAATCTTTTTAATCGCACTAAATACCGAGTCAACAATATCAATCATTAGCTATAAGAAAAGTACTATTTTTCAATTTTATTTTATGTTAGCTTCTACACCGTGAACTTATTCATCTCCACTACATAATTATTAATCTCTTGGACAATAGTAGGGTTGAGTTAGTCATATCTTGCACCATTCAAGGGCAAGCATCGAGAAACCGGGTTTATTGGGAATATTGACTTGTTAAAACCCCAATTTTTCCTTTATAAACCCGGTTTCACAACCCAGGTGCAAGATGTGTGGTTAACTTTCTCCTTACCAATGAATCATGGGTTCCATTGTTTTTTCAAATGAGTCCTCCACGAGAAAATCTCACAACCACGATATGAAAATAATTCTTTCCCATTCCAAACTCCAAACTCCAAACTCCAAACTCCAAACTCCAAACTCCAAACTCCAAACTCCAAACTCCTAATTCCAAACTCCAAACTCCAAACTCCAAACTCCAAACTCCTAATTCCAAACTCCTAATTCCAAACTCCTAATTCCTAACTCCTAATTCCTAACTCCTAACTCATATCTTGCACTTATACCCTAGAAGGGTAAAGCTATACAAACAAAGCCTGCCTACGCAGGCTTCAAACCTTTATTTTTCCAATTTATTGCTAAAAATATATGTTTATTGCCAGAACAATAATTCAGTATTAACACTTTGGTGCAAGATGTAAGCTAACTCCAAACTTCAAACTCCAAACTCCTACTCCTGTCCTGCTAGAAGATTACCGAATTAAGTCAGACGGATTCATAGGGGGAAGAGGGGGGAAGAGGGGGAGAAATTTTTATAGGTAATCTTAGAACACCGAAGGGAGTAACTCCCAACTCCCAACTCCCAACTCCAAACTCCAAACTCCAAACTCCAAACTATTTCCAAGACAGCATAAGTCCCAAAATATCTCTTCATCTGCCAAATAACGCCCATTAACACGCTATGATTAAGCCAGTAGGGTACCCCAACTCTACAACACTCCTCATGGCTGGAGGATTTACTAATGCAGCGCTATTTTAAATATTTGATCCTTGCAACCGTGCTGCTTTCCCTAAACGTTCTTGGTTCCTGTAGTGCGTTTAAACTTTCCACACCAGAGGTACAACCTACCCCAAACCGCAGCCAAGAAGAAGCTTTAAGACTCCAACAAAAAGGACTCCAGCAGCTAAGTCAAGGACAATTCCCACAAGCCTTAGCAGATTTGCAGCAGGTATTGAGTATCTTTAGAAAAATTAAAAATCGTCGAGGTGAAGCAGCAACCCTCAAAGATATTGGACAAGTTTACGATCGCCAACTAAATTATTCCCAAGCCTTAGAATATTATCGCCAAGCTTTAGCCATTTCCCAAAAAATTGCTGACAAGACTGGGGAAATAGAAACTCTTGCCTATATGGGTTTAGTTTATTATAAACAGGGTTCTTCTTCCCAAGCATTAGATTTATTTCGGGATGCTTTGCTGATTAGTCGAGAAACTAATGACAAGCAGGGAGAAGCTAAACTGTTGCAACAAATTGGTTCTCTGATGGAGGTAAAGAAAAAACCCGATTTGGCGATTCTTTTTTATAAACAGTCCGCTAATCTGATTGCAAATTTCCGTCAAAAATTACAAATATCCCCCAAGATAACTCAACAACAATCATACATCAAAAAGTTTGCAGCTACTTATCGCAACTTAAGTAATTTGTTATTCAAACAAAAACGCATATTAGAAGCGCAAACCGCTGTTGACTCTCTGCAAGTCCAAGAATTAGATGATTATCTACCCGGTGTACGGGGTAAAGCCAAGTTCACACAGCGGATTGATTTACTTAAACCAGAACAACAGTTAGTAAATAATTTTGATACTGATATTTCTGAAATTGTGCAACTGGGTAAAGAACTGAGCAAGTTGCAAAAAATACCCACCACCCAACGCACTCCCCAGCAGGAACAACGACGACAGGAGTTAGAAGCTATCCAAAGACAAGTATTAAAAGAATTTCTACAATTTAGTGAAAGTCCGGAAGTACTTGCTTATCTCCAAGAACTCAACCGCACTACCCGTAGTGAAAATCTTAACCCCAAGCTGCTGCGAAGATTGCAAAATAATTTAAAGCGGTTTCCAGGTAACCCGGTTTTACTTTATCCTCTAGTTCTAGAAGACCGTTTAGAATTACTACTCGTCACTGCTTATACTCCCCCTACTCACCACTCTGTATCCGTAAAACGTCAAGAATTATATAATACTATTGCACAATTACGTACTGCCCTTACTAATCCCGCTTCCGATGCTAAACAACCAGCGCAAAAACTCTACAAATGGCTGATTTCACCCATAGAACCTGTTCTTGCTGGCACAAATGCGAAAACCATTATTTATGCTCCCGATGGACAATTACGCTACATTCCCCTAGCAGCACTCCATAATGGTAAACAATGGCTGGCTCAAAAATATCGAGTCAATAATATTACAGCTTTGAGCATCACTGACTTTAACCAACAACCCCAATCTGTAAAAATTTTAGCTGGGGCTTTTAGTAAAGGTAATTACGATGTCAAAGTAGGTTCCCGTACTTTGAAGTATGGAGGACTCCCTTTTGCAGCAAAAGAAGTAGATAACGTCACAGCCACCTTTCCTGGTTCCACCAAGCTACTCAACTCGGAATTTACGGAACCAGAAACCACTAAACGCATCAGTAATTATTCTATACTTCATTTTGCTACCCATGCAGCTTTTGTTACTGGCACTCCGGAAAATTCATTTATTTTATTTGGCGATGGGAAAGCCGCTAGTTTGAATGATTTGCGACTTTGGAATCTCAGTAATACCGATTTAGTAGTCCTAAGTGCTTGCGAAACTGGATTGGGAGGACAATTGGGAAATGGCATCGAAATTTTGGGATTTGGCTATGTGATGGAAGAAGCTGGTGCAAAAGCGGCGATCGCTTCATTATGGCAAGTATCCGATGAAGGTACGCAAACTTTAATGAATGCTTTCTATGCCATCCTCAAGCAGGAAAAACTGAGTAAAGCTGAAGCCTTACAAAAAGCGCAAATGACTTTAATCCCCAATATAATTTACGAACATCCTTACTATTGGGCTGGTTTTATTTTGATTGGTAACGGTTTGTAAACAAATACCCAATTTCTATAGAAACCAGGTTGATTAGCAATAAGTTCACACATCTTGCACCTGGACTAAAAACCGAGTAAGAGTGCACACCCCTTTTCCTCTCCTTACATCTTGCACCTATTCTATAGTTTGCATCAGCAACGCCAAAATAATAAAGAGTTTTTAAGGGTGAATTGTATATTTATATTAAAGCGTAGTATTTAATTTAACTAGATTAATACCTATAAACACCGATGATTTGAGGATAGACATCCTTGGGGGTCTGATTGTATATCCCAAAGATAAAACCTGCTTTAATTGCAGTAATTTTGTTCGTGATTACAAAACAGTAAATTAAATTTCATTGTATTAAAAAAGACAAATAATCAATAATTTTTTTGATGAATTTTTTTCAAAACCTGCCAAATCGGCAAGACTTTTGTGGGGTGATGATGTTCTAATTAAGGCGTATACAGGACATGAACAATCTGCCGCAATCGGCAGTTGCAGTGACGTGTTATCTACCGAGATATAGCCTTATGTCAGACTACACAGTAACAGCTGACACCCAAAACCTAGTGTCTATGGGTGGTCAATATCTAACGAGTTTTCAGCAGAAATTGCTGCAAAAAAGTCTCAATCAGGACTTACCAGAATCTTACCGTCAGCGTATCCAAATTATGTTGTTAGCGGATGAGGGCAAATCTCAAGCGGAAATTTGTCGAATTTTGGGTTGTTGTCCCGCAACAGCAAGACATTGGATTCATATAGCTCGCAGTGGAATGGCACATCAATGGCAGGATTGTCCTATTGGTCGTCCGAAGGCAGTTAATGACCAGTATTTGCAACGTTTGCAAGAGTTAGTCAACTGTAGTCCCCGGGATTATGGCTATTCTTTTCGTCGTTGGACTGGTAATTGGTTAAGTAAGCATTTAGCTAAGGAATTGGGAATTGAGGTCAGCGGTCATCATATTAATCGCTTGCTGAAGCAAATGGGGTTATCTGTGCGTTCAAACCAGAGGTATGGCAAAACTAGCACAAATCAGCAAGTTGATGATTGCAAAATCTTGATCTCTGATCTGCAAGGGGAACATATGCTGGATTATCCCGTATTTTTGCCCATGAATTTAGCTAAATAACAGATAATTTTGGATACCCATGGTGCAACATCTATCAGAACCTTTAGTGTCTGTGCAACAGTTAAGTGATACTCTCGGGTATTCTCTTACGGAAAAGGAATATCAGCAATGTCTGCAACAAGTTAAATCTCTCCAGCCTAAGGTAGGGAAATTCTGGCAAGGAACCGGGGTGGAACCGGGGATTTATATAGTGATTGCTGGTAAGGTGAGATTGTTGGATAGCGCTGGTGATTTAATTGCTTCTTTGGAAGCAGGGTCATCTTTTGGGGAATTTACCTTGTTTCCTGAAGCTGGATTTCAAGCTTATGCCGCTAGAGCTTCCGTAAATTTACAGTTATGTTTTCTGCCTGGTGAGTTACTTTTACCACTGATGGCAAAGTATCCACAAATCCGAGAACATTTGTGGAAGGCAGCCCAAAGCCGTAATTTGCTGCTATCACCAGAAATAACAACCCAAAATAATCATCAAAACGATATTTCATCAATTAATCTTCCTACTGTTGATAATCAGGAAGAAGTTCGTCAAGAACTAAAGTCACAAAAAAAGATTAGTAAAGCTTATTTTCCTAACCCTAGCCAGCAATTCGGACATCTGTTGCAGAGGGTGACTCGACGCTATCCATATTTTGCCCAACAAAGTGGGTCAGATTGTGGTGCAGCTTGTTTGGTAATGGTGTCTCGCTATTGGGGAAAACGTTTTAGTGTCAATCGTTTGCGGGATATTGCCAATGTTGACCGCAATGGTGCTTCCTTGCGGGGATTATCAGCAGCTGCGGAGAGTATTGGTTTTAGTACTCGACCTGTAAAAGCCAGTCTTGACCAGTTAGCAAAGCAGAAATTACCAGCTATTGTCCACTGGGAGGGGAAGCATTACATCGTTGTTTATGAAATTAACCGCAAACATGTAATTGTTGCTGATCCAGCCATCGGTCAACGCACCCTTAGCCATCGGGAATTTAAACAAGACTGGACTGGGTATACATTGCTACTGCAACCTACGGCATTACTCAAGGATGCCCAAGAAGCCACAACTCCCTTTTGGCAATTCTTTGAGTTGATGAAGCCTCACTCTTTGGTGATGTTGGAGGTGTTGATTGCGTCTATTGTTATCCAGATATTTGGACTGATTACTCCTTTATTTACCCAGTTAATTTTGGATCGCGTCGTTGTGCAGAGGTCGGAACTGACTTTAACAGCGGTGGGGTTGGGATTGCTGATTTTTAGCCTGTTTCGGGTAGCAATGACGGGGTTACGGCAATATCTGCTGGACCACACGGCAAATAGACTGGATATGGCGCTAATTGTGGGGTTTATTCGCCATACTCTACGGTTACCGTTGAGTTTCTTTGAATCTCGTTATGTGGGGGATATTGTCTCTCGCGTCCAGGAAAACCGCAAAATTCAAAGGTTTCTTTCTGGTGAAGCTTTATCAATTCTGCTGGATTTACTAACAGTATTTATCTATATGGGATTGATGTTTTGGTACAGTTGGAAAATGGCGTTGTTGGCATTGGTTGTGATTCCACCTTTTGCCATATTAGCGTTAAGTGCAACACCATTTTTACAAAAGGTTTCTCGGGAAATATTTGGGGCTGTTGCCAAAGAAAGTAGTTATTTAATTGAGGCTTTAACGGGGGTGCGGACTGTTAAATCCACAGCAGTGGAACAAACGGTACGTTGGCATTGGGAAGAGTTATTACATCAAGAAATTAAAACCAATTTTTCAGCACAAATTATCGGCAATCGGCTGCAAATTTTCAGCAATACAATTCAAGCTTTAGTAAATACTGGTTTGTTGTGGTTTGGCGCACATTTAGTCATTCATAATCAGTTAACTATTGGGCAATTAGTAGCATTTAATATGCTGCTGGGAAATATTATGACACCCTTCCAAAGATTAACGGTATTGTGGAATGAATTACAGGAAGTGGTGATTGCTGTGGAACGAATTAATGATGTGTTGGATACAGAACCAGAGGAAGATTTACAAAATCAAGTTAGACAGTCGTTACCACAAATTCAAGGTCATATCCGCTTTGAGAACGTAATATTTCGCTACCATCCAGAAAGTGATATTAATATTTTAGAAAACCTCAGTTTTGAAGTGAAACCAGGGCAAATGGTAGCCTTAGTAGGACGCAGTGGTTCCGGAAAAACCACCATTTCTAAATTAGTTTTAGGGTTGTATCCTCCCACGGATGGGTCAATATCAATTGACGGACATGATATTACTAGTATTTCCCTCCGTTCCCTGCGTCAACAAGTGGGAGTAGTAGATCAAGATACATTTTTATTCGGGGGGACAATTCGAGAAAATATCAGTTTAGGGCATCCGGGTGCAACTTTAGAAGCGGTAATTAAAGCAGGAGAATTAGCGGGTGCGGATGAATTTATCAGAAAATTGCCCATGGGTTATGAAACCCAAATTGGTGAAGGTGGAGGTTTATTATCTGGGGGACAACGTCAGCGAATAGCAATTGCTAGGGCTTTATTAGGGAATCCTAAATTATTAGTTTTAGATGAAGCAACTTCCCATTTAGATACTGAATCAGAAAGGATTATTCAAAGGAATTTAAACACCATCCTCAAGGGACGAACCACCTTGGTAATTGCCCATCGTCTTTCAACTATTCGCAATGCAGATGTGATTTTAGTATTGGATCGGGGGATATTAATTGAAAGTGGGAGTCACGAAGAATTAATGGCAAAACGAGGGCATTATTTCTACCTCAATCAACAGCAATTAGATGGGGCAGCGTGAAGGAAGACAAGGAAGAGAGGGGTTATTACCTCTCCCATTTCTCAATTTTGAATTTTGAATTTTTCATTGTTTTCCCTAGTCCCGAAATTAAAATTACCTGAGGATAAATCATGCCAAATACACAGACATTAAATGGACGAGTCCCTACCCAAGTCCATGAATATACATACAAAGAAGAAAATTTAACCTTAGCAACACCAGAACAATCAATAGAACAATCAATTGATGATTGGTCTGATGTCACCAAAGATTTAATTGATAGTATGCCTCAAGTTTGGACGAGGGGAATGCTGTATTTTTTGGTGATTTTTGTCTCTATAGTTTTACCTTGGGCAATTCTATTTCAAGTAGATGAAACTGGTACAGCCAGAGGAAAATTAGAACCCAAAGGTAAAACTGTAAGGCTAGATGCTGCTGTCTCTGGAACTGTTGCCGAAATTCAAGTCAAAGAAGGTGAATATGTCGAAGCTGGGCAGAGTTTATTAGTCTTAGATTCCGATTTAGTCAAAGCAGAATTACGGCAGGTACGGGATAAATTAGAAGGACAATTAAATCGGGTTTCTCTACTCAATTCATCTAAGAATCAATTAGTTGTTTCTTTAACCACTCAACAACAACAAAATCAAGCCCAACAGTTAGAAAAACAAGCTCAAATAGACCAAGCACGGCATAATTTAAATGCAACTCAAAATACCTATAATTTACAGCAAGAAGAAAAATTATCTCAGGTCAATCAAGCACAAAAAGCCCTAGAACATAGCCTAACAGCTAGTAAATTAATCACCAGCAGTTTAGCAAGTGCTCAACGAGAAGTTGAACGTTATCGTCAGCTTTGGCAACAGGGAGCAATTCCAGAAATTAATCTTGTAGAAAAGCAAGATATCGCCAAAGAAAAGCAAAAATTATATCAACAAAGTCTGTCAGATATCCAACAAGCTAAGTTACGTTTAGCAGAACAACAAAGTAGTTACGAACGAACTATTCGTCAAGCAAACGCGGATATTGAACAAGCAAAGTTACGACTCAAAGAACAAGATAGAAGTTATCAAACTTTGACTCGTTCTGGTAAAATGGCTTTGTTGAGAGTTGAAGAACAACAACAAAATCTGGAGAGAGAAATTACTGCCTTAAAAGCAGAAATCTCCCAGACAAAAAGACAGATTGAATCCTTAGAAATTCAGCTATCACAGCGAGAATTAAAAGCACCAGTCAGCGGAACTGTATTTCAGTTACCAATACAAAAAGCTGGTTCTGTCGTCCAGCCAGGAACAATGGTTGCAGAAATTGCACCCCAAGGTTCACCATTAATAATTCGCGCACGAATGGCAACTAATGAAAGTGGTTCTTTGCAAAAAGGATTGCCCGTCAAATTAAAATTTGATGCTTATCCTTTTCAAAATTATGGAATAGTAGAAGGTAAATTAGTAGCAATTTCTCCTACTACTACAGAATTAGATACACCCAATGGTAAAGTAGCAGCCTATGACTTAGAAGTTGTTCCAGATAAGAACTGTATACCTAGTGGCAATGAATGTATTCCTTTTCGACCTGGAGATACTGCAACAGCGGAGGTAATTGTGCGACAGCGAAGAATAATTGATTTCTTAATTGACCCATTTAAACAGTTACAAAATGGTGGATTAAAACTGTAAAGTCATATCTTGCACTATTCTCATCTCAACAAGACCAAAAAAACCAGGTTTCTCAACCTAAAATTTAGGTTTTCAGCATTAGTCATTCTCAAGAAACCCGGTTTTTAGCCGAGGTGCATTCTGGCATCTAAACAAAACATATCCACAATCAAATTCCAATTTTATTACATCACAAATTAGGAGAAAAATAATGTCTCAACCAATGATGATTACCAAAGAAGATATTCTGCATCAAGTTAAATTATCTTGCAAAATCCCAGAAATTATTGAAGAAATTGTGACCCGAAAAGTGATTACAACAGCCGTTGCAGAAGCAGATATTAAGGTAGAAATTGAAGAACTACAAAAAGCAGCAGATCAAATACGCTTTATCAATCAACTTAATAGCGCTGATGATACTTGGTCTTGGTTAGAAAAACATGGTTTATCTCTAGATGATTTTGAAGAAACTGTCTACACTAATCTCATTTCTGGAAAGTTAGCTTCTCATCTTTTTGCTGATAAAGTCGAACCCTACTTTTTTGAAAATCAACTCGACTATACTGGTGCGATAATGTATGAAGTAGTCCTAGATGATGAAGATTTAGCAATAGAACTCTTCTATGCGATTCAAGAAGGGGAAATGAGTTTCTATGATGTTGCTCATAAATACATCCAAGACAAGGAATTAAGTCGTAAATGTGGCTATTTAGGGAAAGTACAACGTAAAGACTTAAAGCCAGAGATTTCTGCACCTGTTTTTGCTGCAAAACCACCACAATTACTCAAACCAATTATTACTTCTAAAGGGGTGCATTTGATTTTGGTAGAGGAGATTATTCAACCGGAATTAAATAATATGTTACGAATGCAAATTATATCTGATTTGTTTACTGGTTGGTTGAAACAGCAGGTTGATAACGTTGAAATTATGAAGAGTCTTGAATTACACAAACAAGCTGCTTAGTTTCTGATTCCAAAGTGTAAGTTTGTAATTCTCGAAATTATTGATTTCAAACCCCTCTGATAAATATTCAGAGGGATTTATTTATTCGGTCATACTTTGTTTATATAACCGTATTTTTCTAGATTACGGTGTAATTTTGTATGATTTTTATTTTGACTCTAGAGCTTGACATACTCTTTTCTTAATCCTAGAAAACCACATTTTTTCCAGCCAACATCGAAGGTACCATCTTCATCTATATCGATACCATAAATTCCGTCACGACACTTACCTCCAATACATAAATCTAGCTCATCATCATTTAAATTTCTCTGTAGTTCAGCAGAATGCAATTCTGAAATTGTTATCTTAGCCATTGTTAATTTTATCCTAAGTAAAGTTGTTTCAATTAAGATTAGACTTTGTCTTGCCTCATCCCATTAACATAATCTGCTATTCACTCTAGGATTGCAATGCTTTATCTACTATCAAATAAACAAAAATAATACAGTTATATATTTGCTTTTATCAAAGAAAAATTACTGATGATGCAAATTATTGTTTTTCTTGTTTGAAAAGCTAATAACACCTTTTTTTGAGAACATAATTCAAGCATTTATGTTTTTTAATACTTCATTGTTGTCTCCTTTATATTCAAAAGTTTGATTTTGGTAGATGAAATTATTCAACCGGAATTGAATAATATGTTACGAATGCAAATTATATCTGATTTGTTTACTGGTTGGTTGAAACAGCAGGTTGATAACGTTGAAATTGTTAAGGAAGTTGCTTTAAGCAGTCAAGGGGCTTAAATTGGAATTTGTTGATTTTCAAATCAAGTTTACAAAATACTTAAATTAATAACCCTCTGATATCCCGATTATCAGAGGGTTGATTATTTGTTTATACTTTTGAGATTAGACTTTGTATTGTCTCATTCCATCACGATAATCTGTTATCCACTAATTCTTTGATATTTATCAGAATGTCATAGATTTGGACTAGGAAGTTTGAAAAAGTTTATATTTATAAAAATCAGAAAATGACCTCTGATAAATATCGGAGGTCATTCTTTAAATCTCTACATAACCAAGAAAAATACTGGGAATTTCATTGGAATGCGAAATGTTTAATTACCCTATGAAATTTCAAAATTATTCAGCAAAAAAGTCATATACTTTGCGTGCAGCGTAACCAATACCATAACCGACATAGTAGAAAATACTCTCCCCTCCTAGAGTATTTTCTATATCAAATTTAGACAGTTCCTGCAAGTATGAAGTATCCAAATCTCTGATAACTATTTTTGCATTCATGTTAGACATTGTTCTTTAATCTCCTATTTTTTTATCAAAGTATTAAGCTGCATTCCAACCATCTCTTATTCCTTTGATTATGTCAGGAGCATAAATCAACAGATACCATGATGGATGAATACCACCTTTAGTTAAATCCATTTCAGTATCTGTTAGCTCATTCAAAAAACTTTCAGAATCTTGGAATAAATCAATACCAGACTGATTAAGTTGAGAAATTGTAATAGTAGCCATTTTTAATCTCCTTTTAAGTATGATTATTGCTGTTGAAATTTAACTTTTATTTTTTTCTCTCCTTAATAATATATTCCCTGATTTTTCAAATTTTGTCTAGAGATTTACCAATAGAGAATGAACTTTAAAAATGCTATTTTATTTAGTTCATTATCTACCTCAAAGTCCTGATGAATAATAGTTACAACAATCAAAACTTATGTTGTCCGACACTATTTTATTTGAAAACCAAAATAAAACTTTTTTTGAGAACACAATTCAATCATTTGTGTTTTTTTACTGTTCCATTGTCTCCTTTATATCCAAAAGCGAGAAAAAGCAATAAAAAATCAACCCAAGATAAAACTTGGGTTGAAATATTCTTCAAATTTGTCTAAACAGATCCCCGACTTCTTATAGACGCGTTAGCGGAACCTCCCGTAGGGTAAAAGTTGGGTAAACACCCGCAACCCTATAAGAAGGGTAAAGTCTTATATACCCAATCCAGTGCATTGTTTTGGTTCCCAAAGTTGTAGCAACTGGTGCGAGGGTAAGTATGGAATTAGACTTGAGAAGCATCCTCTAAAGTGTATTGCATCTCACTTTCACATCTTTGCAGCAATCTAAAGGTGTGTAGATATCTTCAGAGTTAGGATTAAGGTAGGGACGCTCTAGGTCAATTCCCAAATGCTCGAAGTATTGGATAATATATTTCATTCTAGCTTCTGAAGATTCATCACCATTTTTATGAGCTTCTAGTAAAGCATCTGCAACAAATTCGCAGTAGTTTCCTTCAGAATCTAGTAGATTTCTAAACTTTAGTCCCAGATGAGGTCGTTCAGCTAACCCAATACCAGGTGCAAGTACTTTAGTAAATATGGGAACCTGATCTCGAAAGTTATTTTCTTCGTAAATTTTCTGTAAGACTGGCAAAATAAATTGTTGGTATTGAGAAGAATCGTATTGTTCAGAAAGAACTTTGAGTACTCCTGAGTTATAAAATCTGTAGTTCAAAGGATTATGTAACACCTCAAAGACAAAGGGTAATTTAATTTCATTAAATTTTGTTGTTATATAGTTCATGGCAGAAACTGCCGCTTCCGGACTGAAATTAAAGTAAATAAGTATTGTATAAAGGAAAGTCTTTGCAGGTGGTAAACCTCCAAAACAATCTCCAGTTGTTCTATACCTAGATTTATGAATAAAACTGGAAGGTAAAAATATTGATATTGCATCATTGACAGTAGCTGATTGCAGAGCTAAGGGTAGATGCTCTCGCTTAATTTGTAGAATACCATTATCAAATTCTGCGATAATACTACCGTTGGTTTCCTGTCTTAAAATGTGAAAAGATGGATGATACCAACCTTGCCCTTTATTATTGTTTTCCAGTTGTTCGTAAAATTCCCAGTCTATTTCTTTAGCAGCTATATTTTGCAAAATTTGCTCATTCGTCTGAATAATAGAGCTTTCTTTTGTTACACGTGAACCTTCAAAGTAAATGCTATATATAAATTCTAATAACTTTGAATTGATATACTCATATTGGGTTTCTTGAGGCATTTTTTGCAATTGTGCCACAGTAGCTGCAGGAGTTTCTATTGGTGAAAAGTGAGAATGACTGATGCGAAATTCAGAGGAATCTATTTCAATATTGCAAACAATATCCTGTAAAGTCTGTCTTAATTCCATTACAAATAATCCTATATACTGTTGTAGCTATTCTTATTTCAGAGCAATTCTAATTTTTTAAATTGATAGGAATTTTTCTGGTCGGCAGAGTAATTGTCTGGCAATATAAAAATAAATTTCCTGGTGACTGAGAGCAGTCTCTGGCTGGAGTTTAAATTCTGCTAATAGTTGATAAATCAAACCAAGCCCAGCAAACTGAACAACCCGCTTGATAAATTCAGGATAAATGTTTAAAACATCTGGATAAATACTAATATAAGCTTTCATCATAGTTCCAATTGAAGGACGCACAATTTCTAGAGGAATTGTAGCTAGCTGTATAGATTTTTTGATTTCAATAGTATGATGTATAATCATACTATTAATCCAAAAGAGAAAATAGCCAGTAATTGCTTTTCCTAAATCGCAAGCTGGATCTCCCCAGCTACACGCTTCCCAATTAATCAACTTAATTAGAGTAATATCTGATTTTTCATTTCCCGGTAATAATTCATCTGGCTTCCAGTTTCTAGGTATGAAGATATTTTTAAATTGAATATTATTGTGTGTTAAGCAGCAGTGCTGATGATGAAGCACAAGTTCTTTAATAACTTTTGTCACACTTTCAGATTGTTGAAGAATACCAAAGAATCTCCAAGATTGAACTGGAGTCTTCTTTAAACTTTCAGGTTCTAGATATGTGAAAAGATAATCAGAAAGATAATCAGGATAAGGGAGTTGATACTGAAGTTTGTTTTGAGATAACTCAGCCATAAAAGTACAGCATTCCTGAGAATTCATCGTTTCGGAATGTAGTTTTGCTAGGGTAGTTCCAACTAACTCTGCAATGGCATTGGGGAAAGCGTTAAGATTATCGTAATAGCTTTGTAAGGTAATATAGTCATTACTTAATTTGTATATAACTATAGAATTATTTTTATCAAAATGCAGTACATCTGGAATTAAGGAGGAAGTATATCTTAAAGATTGATTTAAGTTTAGATAATTATAAATTTGCCATTCTTGATTAATTCTATTGTTGTGTTCCAGATGACTATAATGAGGTATTTGCTTTACAAATAATTTGCTATTATTTTCAGGTATTTCGATTAGCCAATTAAAATTACTGCTATACCTAAAGTTAGGTATAATATATTCTCTTTCTTCTTTTTTGCATACATTGCTATCTATTAAATAATCAAATATATTTTGATGATTTAGATTAATAATCATAGATAAATTCCTTGATTTTCTGATTAGCAAAAAGTGCTTTGCTATTAAGTTGTTATTAGATAGTTATTCCAATTCAAAATTGCAATCAGAGAGTAGGCTACTACCCACTCTCTAATTAGACGAAATTAAAATAGTTAAATAGTTTCCTAACTACATGCTTGATATTATTGTGATTGAATGTCAATAATGATCACAGTACGGCACCCATTACTCCAAGTACTCCATTCATTGCTTCCAACCGTACCACAGCCTCCACTAAATGTACTCCAATCTCCTCCTCGTAAGTTCATTTCATCGTCACCCAGATCATTCATAAAACTCTCAGAATCGAAAAACAATTCAGCACCAGTATTTTTGATGTCATCAATCTTGATATTAGCCATTGGAATTTTCCTCTTTCAATCAATTGTGTTTTTATTTTTGATCTGCAATCAATCATTTATCATTGCATCTTGATAAGATTATAGTTCAATCTATTCAGTAATGCTATAAACTAGCATTTTTTTAAAAAACATAAAAACTACAAATAAATTCTCAAAAATAGCTACATTTTAATTCAAAATTAACTTATATATAATTTCATATACATTGAGACAAATAATAAATATGGAGATATAATTAAATCTTAAATCATTACCACATCACAGAAAAACCCGGTTTTTTCAATCAACCGAGTTTTTGGGTGTGTAAATTATTTGAGTTGACTTACTTATCTAAATATCGGCTATCAGCATTGCTTAAGTTTTAATTTTTGCAGACTCACATCTTGCACCATTCTCAACAAGACTTAAAAAACCGGGTTTATTAACGAAAAGTAAGAGTTTTGAGATTAAGATATTTGCATTCTTACGCGGTTTTTAACGCAGGTGCAACATATGAGCAAATCAACTACGGTGGCTGATTTTGTTAAATGCGGTTTTAGCATCAAATAAAAGTAGATATCAACTAAAACAACGAGGAATAGTATTACTTAAATCGCCATAGTAATCCAGAATTTCGTTAGTTCTTAACACCATCGATTCCATCAAAATTCTCATATTCTTCTTCACCAACAATTGTTCTTGGGGTGACACATAAGCAATTTCTCCTAACAGCACTCCCGTAATATCTTCATGTCCTCCTTCCTCATTTATACCCGCATGTAGCAACATGGGTTTATAAAAATTAGCAGGTAAATCTTTAGCTTCACAAGCTGCTTTAAACAACTCATGAAAATTCTTATCATCTTGCTCAAACAACAACAAAGCTGCTTTAAAACTTAAAGGATGCTGTTGAGCAAAAACTCCTAAACTGGAAGTAACAGCAAACGTCATTGGTAACGGTTGCATTCTCTGCAATTGTTCCTGAGTAATTCCCACACTAGTCAAAGAATTTTCCAATAAACGGTCGTGGTACAATTCCGAAACAAAGAATTCTTGGAGAAGTTTTTGGGTTTTTTTTGATTCATAATTAGCCAAAGATGGAGCTAATAATCTGGGACAAAGATGGGTGACATGATAAGATTCCAAAGCATAGCCAATTAACTGCTCTCTGGTAATCGTCCCATCAACCATTTTTTGGAAAAATAAAGAGGGTGGAAATTGCTGTTTGAGACGCTCAAGAAATCGATATAAATCTCGGTAAAATTGGCTTCCACTCACCCCATTTTCTGTAATGTCCCTTGCAGTTTCAGTTAATAAACCACGTCTGTCAAATTCAGCAAGTAACTCTGGAATATCTTCCGCAATTCCCGGACAAGCTTGATTAATTTGCTCTAAGGACAAGCCACCAATCTGTAATAACCTTAATAATTGAACTGTTTCTTCTTGATATTCAGATTCTACAGTGATGGAACATGCTTGATTGCTATAGAGAATTTCAATCTCTGTTTCTTTGAATTGAAATAATGCCCGATCCTTAAATACTGGCTTCTGAAATAAAACCTTTGTTAATGACATAATTACTTTCTTTACCTATCTAAATAGCTAAAACTTGTCGCAGTAAATTGCTTGTGGATGAGTAATAGTTCCAAATAGCTTTATGGAAATTGCTATACATCTCGATAAATAAGTAACTTTGCTCCCGCAAACGTTGCTTTGTTTCCCCATCGATATGAGGTATTTCTTCAAAAATATAATGGGTGAAATTTTCTGCTTGAATATTTTGCAGATTTTTTAAAAGTTGTCTTATCGGGTTGACAAAGCGTGACTCTATTTCCAGTTTTTCACAACCTTGAATATAGAACTGTAAATTGTTGATTGTCTGACTGGTTAAAATTTCCAAGGTACTAAAGAAAAAGAGCGGTTCAAAGCTAGACCAAAATAGCAAGCCATTACACATTGCCATTGTTTCTGGAAGTGGCATTGTCTCTATTAAATCTTCACTGCTAATACCAAGAGAAATCAGCGATTCTAGTACAAGCTTGTCTTGCCCATATTCTTGATAGTATAGTTTATTAATTAATTTTCTAATTTTAGTAGAGTCTTGAAACCCCAGTACAGGAGAATAAAAATCATATTTACGAGCAAATAAATGATAATATTCTATTGCATATCCATAAACTATATTGATTTGCGATTCATCAATTTGTTTTAAATTTTTGAATTTAAATAAATCATTCTCTAACAATCCATTGGTTAAAGCTTCTAACTCCAATAAAATGTCTCTACCCGAGTTAACTCTGACCTGAGAAACATCATCGAGCAAATTACATTGGTCTAATTGATGTACAAAATTATGTACAATTTCTGGATTCTGAGGAGAGACTATTTGCTGAATTTCATTTATAGTCTTAGTGCCATCCATCATTTTCAGGAGATTTTTAAACATTTCTCCTGATAATCTATTAACCTCAAATACAAAATTTCGACCATCTTGAGATAAAATGAATTGGTGTGGATAGTAATTAATTTTGCATGTTAATAGCGGACGTAATTCTTGTAAATGTTGCTGTTTTTTTTCTGATTTTTGTTGTCCTTTTGCATTAAATTTAAAATTTGGTTTGATATTATCTTTTGTTTGTATCTGTTCAGAAATTAAATTTTGCATTACTGATATAGCTCCGAGTTTAGATTTGGATTAAAAATATTTGGATATAGCCTTTCTCAGTCTGGTGAAGTACAGATGAAATTACTAAAATTATTGTGGGGTAGGCATCCTTGCCTGCCCTTTTGTACTTCAGCAGATTAGGAAGCGCTATAAAAAAAATCAAGAAACTCTTTAATTACTAAATTGAAAAAATAGAACACCAATTCAGTATAATCATGATTTGTTATAAACCAACTTTAACTGCCTCTAGGAATCAAAATTGACTATTGCTAGATAATAACTAACTATCTCAGCAAACTTTAAGTTAGCTTGGCTTTGAAAAATCCAATGGAATTCCTATGCTATAGATAAAAATCAATTCAATTAAAGCAGTTTCAATTTTTTGAATCTGTGAATTAGTGTTCTATAAATGCAGTAATTTTATAACACAATAGATTAGAGAATTACAGGACTATAGATACAGATGACTGTTTTGGCAAAGGGAGGACAAGTGTCAATAACGGGTGGTGTTGGTTGAGGACAAGGGTATATGTCCGGTGGTGTTGGTTGTATGATTGAGTCATAAGCTATCATTGTTCCACCAATAGTACTCTCCAACTCATCATTGCTGACTTCGCTCAAAAAGCTTTCTACATCCTCAAACAATTCAGTTCCCGTGGGTTTGATGTCATTAACTTTTATTTTTGCCATTTTGATAAACCTCTAGTCAATTTGCTTACTGATGACATGATACTTTTTATATTTGAAAATTACTCAATTAATATCGAGATAAAAAGAACATAATAGTTACACTTTTATATTGGAAATTAACTATAAGGCATTGCTGAATAAGGGATGAATATGAGTGGTGCAGACCGGAGTGCCTGCCTCATAAATTTCCGACCCATCCCACAAAACCATCAAAATCATCCCGCATTTATGCAACGCTAATTATAAATATATAGGCTAGGGCTATTTGAAAGCCAAGGACATGATTTATTAATATTGCTTGATAAATTATCTTTCAACAGTCGAATCAAAACTAAAGCAATTATATTCAAAAACTTATAACTTATACCTTATACCTCCACTCCCAAAATACATAATTAAGGAGTGTAATTAAGGAGTGGAGATATTTCCTCATATTAGATTAGAGGATTACGTAACAGTATCGAGGACAAGTACAGGTGTAGATAGTGTAAACTGTGAGTTCTTTAATGGGTACATCAATCAATATGCTTGCATCATCGATTGCTACTAGTCCACCAACAGTCTGTTCCAGTTCATCATTATTGACTTCATTTAGAAAGCTTTCTGAATCCTCGAACAAATCAACTCCAGTGGGTTTTATATCACGAACTTTTATTTTTGCCATTTTGGTAAGCCTAAACATCAAAGGTTTGATTATTTATAGAAACCAATTTTATTTGATTCCTGATTCCATAATAGTTTTCACAATCGATTTTTAATCAACATGTACCAAAATTAGAAAAACATAATAGTTACTGTTTGATAAACAAAATTTTAACCAAATACATATTTGGATATTTTGAACCTCAAAAATATCGATAGTAAGCTAAAGCGCATTTAAATCTGAATATTTAATTTTGCTGTAATTCTTGTGGGGTAGGCATCCCTGCTTGCCCTTTAATATAAATTAAAAGCACCCTGCACCGTTGTCAAAATTAGTAATACCAAATCAAAAAATGTTTGCAACAGATCCAGTTGTAGGGGTGCGGTTTCCGCGTCCCTATCAACCATGTGCGCGTCCCTATCAACCATGTGCGCGTCCCTATCAACCATGTGTTCGATTCTTTTTTCAAATTGGTATAACTTTCAATCAACCCGTTTTTTAACCCAGGTGCATTCCACTGTGTATATGTTTGTCCCTATAAATGGAATAAAATGGAATAAAAATAAAGCGATTAAATTCAGATAATATTTGTATATATCAACAAAAAGCCTGGTTGTAGAAAAGCAACCAGACTAATATCTTGATTTGGGTTGTTGAGTGCTAAATTTTGTTAATTGATATTAAATATTTTCAGCAAGTAAGTGGTGTTTGCCAACCATTCTCACAGTGCTAGCTTGAAGACCTTTATTACCTTCTTCTACTGCGAAACGGACTTCATTACCAACTTCCAACTGATCGAAATCACCATTAAAGAGGCTATTTCTGTGGAAGTAAATTTCATCACCACTGGGAGTTAGAATAAAGCCGTAATCTTCATCTGGGAATAAGGTTATAATATGTCCAGCAGGTGGGACATCATGAGTCTTGATTTCCTGCCGCTGCCGACGACCATAATCTTGCAAAACCCGTTTTGCAGCGTCAAAAGCATCACGTATTGCTACGTATATATTCTGATGACTTTGACGTTTGGAAGATTGACGATTAATAACTAGTTCCCCATTAGGTACGGTAAGGTCAATGCTAATATGATAAAGATTACCATGACGGTGGTGCTGATGTGGAGCTTCCACAATCACACGACAACTGATAATATGGTTATAAAAACGCTCTAACTTTTCTGCGTATTGCCTAATTTTTGCTTCTACAGCTTCCGAAGGTGACATGTTACGAAAGGTAATTTGCAATGGCAGAATCATAAATCCTCCTGATAGATCAATTAACCATCCCCTACATTCACAGTAGTTTCCGGTATGGTAGATATTTAGAGATGTTTTTCTGACGTTGCATAAATCCGGGATGATTTTAATAGTTTTGTAGAATAGGCACCTTGTTGTGAAATAGGCATCTTGTTGTGAAATAGGCATCTTGCCCATTTGCCCGTTCCTTATATTTTCAAGCGAGGACAATAAAATGCCCCCTCTACTTAGATTCATCCCTTGATTCAGCAATGCCGTTTTTCCAATTCCTTAGGCATTTATAGCGCTTTTCAATTTGCTGAGTATACAACTCTATCTATATGAATCATGAATCAGTGTGCATCGGTAGTTTCTTGCTTCTTCCTATATATTCTCGTTGATCGAGAGATTTAAACAAAGAAAACTTAATAATTCGCGATATCTGCTAAATCTCAAGATAAACTTTTTTTCGTGAAATTGATTGGTTAGTTACTAATTTTGATTGGATTTTAGTTAGGTTTGTACTAGTAACTTCCGTTATATTTCAAAAGGTACTGAACTCTTACAATTTCCTCAAAATACAGGAGTGAGAACTCAGTGGTTAAGATAGCTTTTGCTTGGTGAATTTTGTTGATTATTACTTTACTATCACACTTATATCATCTCTCTAAAGGCAAAAGATAGTCAAAAAGTGCAACAAAACTCAACAAAAACAGGATTAAGTAGGTAATGGGTAATGGGTAATGGGTAATGGGTTTACCATTCACCATAGCCTGCGGCAAGACACCCATAGGGTGTCTACACCATTTACCATTTACCAGTTAAATTATTTACATTCTAAGGATTCACGAGTAGACACACCCGTTTTAGAATTTACTCCACCAGCTACAGCACAAAGTTTCTTCTGTTCCAAACGATCTATAACTGCATTAGTAAAGTCCGCACCTGTGATGTTAACATCCTCAAAGGTAGAATAAGGCATCATTGCTTCTGTAAAATTTGCATCACTTAAATCCGCACCTTTAAAGTCTACCAAATAGGCTATACCATTGCTAAAATCAGCACCATGTAAATTTGCACCCACTAAAGTAGAACCGTTAAAAACAACACCACGTAAATCAGCGTCACTAAAATTACTATTTTCTAAATTCAGCTTGGTAAACTCAGCCATAATTAAACTTTGACCAGAAAAATCCTTGTTAGAGACTTCTTTTTTGGCTGGGGTACGCTTTGCGGCTTCTGCTGACAGAGGATAGAAAAGCAGAACCATTCCTAAGACAAATGCAGCTAGTATTCGCCAATATTTAGTCATGTTAACTTAATAAATCTCAACACTTACATAATTCATTAAACCTTTTACTATGACAACTGCAAAGTCTTCATAGCAATCCTGACTCACATCCCCTCACAGGATACCAATGGCGAATAAGGGGTATCGCCCCTCACATAATGATTTTTCGCCATCCCACCAGATGTAGAGACGTAAAATTTTACGTCTCTACCAACCAATTTGTGGGTAAATGTAGACGCGCTATGCGCGGCTTCACTCCTAGGTCGAAGCAAGCTACGTAGAGTGGGGTCTCCACCCAATTCGCCAGCAGCATCCTCACATAACTCGGGGATCTTGTTTCTTTTGCGTTCCACCCAACGGACGTATTAGTACAAAATATATAGCGGTTTTGGGTTGTAGGGGTCGCCTTCCGTGTAGGGTGTAGAATACACTCCTGTGGGATGGGCATCCCTGCCCGTCCAATTCTATTATCCAAACCCTTCTACTTGAGAAGTCTATTGTAAAAAATTGTTAAATCTGTAAAAAGAGGCTTTCCCTCCTCAAAACAGCAAATCACTGATAGATTTTCATATCTTCAGGCAACGGAATTTCAAGGTTTACAATGGCATAATTTCTTGCTAAAATAAGTAAGGTTTAGATTTATCCTGGCATTTTTTATGTTAGGGTTTATTGATAATTGATTTAATCGCTACAAGAAGTCACAAAAAATTGCAGTCCTGTAGACAAAAGTCATCATTTTCCCTACAGTAAAGTTTTAGAATGGTAAACTCCCATAACTGTAACTGTGCCAGATAGACCTTCATATTCACCATTGAAAACATGCAGGCGCTTACCTGATCAGCGTTGGCAAATGTACCCCCAAAATCCGGTATTGGCACAGAAATTAACGGAAATTACCCATGTATCACCTCTGATTAACCAATTATTAATTAATCGCGGTATTCAAACCCCAGAACAAGCACAAATTTTTTTAGATCCAGAATCCCTAGTCCTACCTCCACCCCTAGAGGAATTTCCCGATTTAGCCCTGAGTTTGGAACTATTACAAGATGCGATCGCCTCCCAATCCAAAATTGCCATCTGTGGAGACTATGATGCTGATGGGATGACTAGCACGGCTTTATTATTACGTAGTCTGCGTTGGTTAGGTGCTGACGTTGATTATGCTATTCCCAGCCGGATGCATGAAGGTTACGGTATAAATAAACGCATCATAGAAGAATTCGAGTGCGAAGGTGTCAAACTCATCCTCACTGTAGATAATGGTATCTCTGCCTATGAACCAATTGCCAGAGCTAGAGAACTGGGTTTAAAAGTAATTGTCACCGACCACCACGACATTCCCCAAAAATTACCCCCAGCCAACGCAATTCTCAATCCCAAACTGATTCGTGAATCTTCCCCCTATCGTGGAATTGCGGGAGTAGGTGTAGCTTACATCTTAGCGGTTTCCCTAGCACAACAAATGGGTGAGGCTTGCAAAGGGATGATTAAACCCATGCTAGAGTTATTTACCCTGGGAACCATTGCAGATTTAGCACCCCTGACTGGTGTTAACCGTCGCTGGGTAAAACGGGGTTTGCGACAACTACCCACCTCTAAATTAGCTGGAGTGCAAGCTTTAATTCAAATGGCTGGAGTGCAGGGGAGGAAAGAAGGAGAGGGGGAAAAAGGGAGAGGGGGAGAAAGGGAGAGGGTAAAAATACCAAATCCCAAATCTTTAAAACCTGAAGATATCGGATTTCGATTGGGACCGCGAATTAATGCCATTGGTCGCATTTCTGACCCCCAGATTGTGATAGAATTGCTGACAACTGATGACATGGGCATAGCTCTAGAAAAAGCTATGCAATGCGAATCTATTAATCGCCAGCGTCAGGAAATGTGTACCCAAATCGAAGAAGAAGCGATCGCCATCGTCGAATCAAAATATGCCGCTTCTCTCCAACAAGACCGGGTGTTAGTGATTGTAGAATCTAATTGGCATCATGGAGTGATTGGTATTGTCGCTTCTCGGTTAGTGGAACGCTACGGAGTGCCAGTATTTATTGGCACCTACGAAGATGAAAATCACATTCGAGGTTCAGCGCGGGGAATCCCTGAATTTCATGTATTTGAAGCTTTGGAATTCTGTCACGACTTACTGGGTAAATACGGGGGACATAAAGCTGCAGGAGGATTTTCTTTACCTGCGGACAACTTACCAGGGTTGCGATCGCGTTTAATTGAATTTGCTAATCAGTCTCTGGAAATACAGCACCTCAAACCATTATTAAAAATAGATGCTCAAGCAAATCTGAGTCAAATAAATCAAGAACTTTATCAACAACTACATGCCCTCGAACCTTGCGGTATCGAAAACCCCGATCCGGTATTTTGGACTACCAATGTCCAAGTACTGGAACAACAAACTGTCGGGAAGGGTCACATCAAATTAACAGTCGCTCAAACCATTGACGGTCAGCAATATAAAATTAAAGGCATAGCTTGGAGGTGGCGTGACTACTTCCCCCTACCACGACGAGTAGAGATCGCTTACAAACTCCGAGAAAACAATTTTAATGGTAACACAACCATCGAGTTAGAGTTACTAGGGGCAAGACTCCCCAATCAGTCCCACCTATTTGTCAATTGCGGGACAAAACCCTTAAAAACTTCCTTTGAGTGTAAAGGGCGTCGCTATCACTGTGGTATATATCAAAATGGTACCTTACCAGAGCTACGGATTAAAAGTCCCGAAGGTAAGATATTAGCCGTTCATCCAGATAATCATATCGCCTTATTAGGAACTAATCGGGAAAACGCCAAAGAGGTTGATATTTCTCAACCCCCATTTGACAACATTATCCAAACAGCCTTTGAGGCTTTATCAGCCGTTAATCATGAGTCCTGAGTCCTAAGGAAAGAAATTTAGCTTTTTTCACCCAGCACTCAGCACCTACCATAGAAAACAGTTACATATCACCACCGCGAAATGCCAACACAAAAATTACCACAGGACCAGCCAACATGATCAACGATACAAACAGTAGTTGGAAGATAACTTCAAAATTGATGTTGGTGAAAAAGCTAATAATACCGTCCATTTTTCCTCCTAATCGTCTTCAAAAATTTGATAACGCAAGCTGCAAATCCCGGAAATTATCATATCCGGCAAGCGCCCGCAAATTTTAATTTACTTAACAAAATTATAGAAAAAGATACACAACTGTAAAAAAAATATTTTGAGGATAAGGGTTTAAATCATGGCTACTTGGCAATGTGTAAAGCAATGTGGAGCCTGTTGTCATCTCGATCCAGAGGAACGTCCAGATATATATGAATATTTATTACCAGAAGAACTAGAACTGTACATGAGTATGGTAGGAGAAGGAGGATGGTGTGTGAACTTCGACCATGAAACCAGAGAATGTAGAATCTACGCCAATCGTCCCCGTTTCTGCCGTGTAGAATCAGAAGTATTTGAGGACATGTATGGCATAAAACCAGAAGAATTAAACGATTTTGCCATTGAGTGCTGTCGTCAGCAGATAGAAGGAGTGTATGGTTGGCGTAGTCTAGAAATGTTACGCTTTGATAAAGCCGTGGGAATTTAACACAAAATTAGCAGGGGCGCAATGCTTGCGCCCTGGCTTCAAAATAGTTGCAATTTGTAACGAAAATCTGAGAAAATGAAAGGAATATGAAAACCATCTATAGAGATAATTATCGCCTGTGAAGTTAGACTCTGTATCCGTGAACTTAGCTGAAGAATCCCCAAGAGAAAGCAAGCCAGTACTCAACAACATTGCTGAAACTAACTCTAGTGTCGGTGATGAAATTGATACATCTGCTGAGGTGGAAACCCAAAGTCCTCATAAATTAGAATCGATACCAGTTATTTTTGCTACTACGTTTGCCACCATCTTTTTGGCAGAAATTGGTGATAAAACCCAGTTATCTACCCTATTGATGAGTGCCGAATCCCATGCACCGTGGGTAGTATTTATTGGTTCTGCGGCTGCATTAATTACTACCAGTTTATTAGGAGTGCTTGTGGGTAGTTGGATGGCTAGTCGCTTATCTCCGAAAACCGTAGAGAAAGCCGCAGGGGTGATGTTGTTATTCATTTCCCTAATGCTATTTTGGGATGTGATCCAAATTTGATTAGCAACTCCCAACTCACAATTCTTGGGCGCAAGCTTTACACTCACAATTCTTGGGCGCAAGCTTTACACTCACAATTCTTGGGCGCAAGCTTTACACTCATACTTCTTGGGCGCAAGCTTTACACTCATACTTCTTGGGCGCAAGTTTTCCACTCATACTTCTTGGGCGCAAGCTTTACACTCATAGTTCTTGGGCGCAAGCTTTACACTCATAGTTCTTGGGCGCAAGTTTTCCACTCATAGTTCTTGGGCGCAAGTTTTCCACTCATACTTCTTGGGCGCAAGCTTTGCGCCCCTACTAACTCACAACTCAATTATGGACTGGCATCTTTTAGGATTAAGCTTTGTTACGGTTTTTTTGTCAGAGTTAGGTGACAAAAGTCAACTAGCCGCAATCGCACTTTCTGGTCGTTGTCAATCTCCCAAGGCAGTGTTCTTTGGCACAGCGGGTGCATTATTGTTAACTAGCTTATTGGGAGCATTAGCAGGGGGTGCAGTAGCGGAATTATTACCCACAAGGATACTAAAAGTGATCGCTGCTGTGGGGTTTGCTGTTCTTGCTACCCGTCTGCTGTTTTTTAACAAAGAAGAAACCGAATAATTACTTAATGGTGCTGAAAAATGACCAATGACCAATAACCAATGACCAATGACGAATAACAAAGGTTAATTTATACTGCAATTAAGTGAGATTGAGTATTTATTCCCCAAACCCGTTATCATGACCCCACCAATTGTTAAACGCTACTTGATTGCTTTTGATAAATACAAGTGGATTGGATTAGCAAGTTTTGGTTTAGTGCTAGTGGGGTCAACGGTAGTGGCTATGCAACCCCAACCACCTGCAATTTTTGTCGCCAACAGCGCACTTACCTACAGTGGTCCACCAGTGTCCTTTTCTGCAACTGGTAGTGAAATTCAACAACAAGGACAGGAACTAAGCAAGCAAGTTTTGCTTTCAGATCAAATTATCAAGGCTGTAGGGACAAAATTGGGTCTGAAGCCCAAAGAAATTGGTCAAAATGTGGCGATTAAGATGCCGAAAAAGAGCAGTACTGGAGAACTAGAATCTGCAATTATAGAACTTAAATATCAAGATACTGATGGTAAGCAAGCCGAAGAAGTATTACAAGGCTTAATGAAGGCTATGATTGCCTTGAGTAACGAAATTAATACTCGGCGATTAAAATCAATTATTCAAAAAATTAACGAACGCTTACCAGAAGCAAAAAAAGACTTGCAAATAGCAGAACAGAAATTAGAACAGTACGATCGCACCCAAGGACCCGCTATTTTGGCAGCAGAAAATGGCAGTTTGCTAGGTGGAATTACCCAAAGCCAAAACCAACAGAGACAAATACAATTGGTGCTTTCAGGAATAGATACTCAAATTAACAGTTTAGAGCAAAAGTTAGGGTTAAACGTCAACGAAGCTTATGTTTCTTCTGCTTTGAGTGCTGACCCCATTTTAGCGAATTTGCGAGCCCAGATTTATCAGGTGGAGTCGCAAATGGAGGTATTACGTAAAGACTTGCGTCCTGCACACCCAACCATGGTTCAATTGCGACGTCAGAAGGAAGCTACAGAAACATTACTCCAACAACGAGCTACTGAGGTAGTTGGTGGGGTGGATTCTACCGCTCCTTTACCCCAAACTGTATCAGCTATCCGCGCCCAAAGCAACTTAGATCCCGCACGTCAGCAGTTAGCAAACCAACTGGTAGCTTTGCAAACCCAAAAGGAAACACTCAGACAGCAATTTGCAGACCAAGTCCGAGAAGAAGTACGATTGCGGCAGGAGTATTCTTTAATACCTAATAAGCAATTAGAGCGATCGCGTTTAGAACAAGGAGTGGCACTGAAAAAAGCCGTTTATGATAGAATGCAGGCAAAGCTAATTGATGCCAGAACCGCAGAAGCAGAAACTGTCAGCAGTTTGGGTATTGCTAGAGCGCCAATTGCAATTAAAAAAGCCCAACCTCTTCAAAACATACCTCTTACCCTCGGTGTGGGTAGTTTTATGGGATTGCTGGTTGGTGGTGGTGTGATATTTTTATTGGGTTCTCTAGAAGGAACCTTCAAAACCAAAGAAGATATCCGCAACAGCTTAAAGCAAAGGGAAGTTGCTCTCTTGGGAGAAATACCTTCGATGCCCTTAGAAGAGTGGGAGCAACACATGCTACCAGTTATATTTTCCGTAGATTCTCCCTATTTGGAGTTCTATGAAAAGTTCCGCAGTAATTTGCGCCGTATTGCTGGTCATGAAGCAAAGGTAATTTTAGTTGCTAGCACTGGTAGTGATGAAGGGAAAACACTGACAGCTTATAACTTGGGTATAGCTTCTGCCCGTGCGGGCAAACGTACCTTAATTATCGAAACAGATTTGCGATCGCCCTCAGACTGTCAATCACTGAAAATAACCCTCGATCCAGATGCCTCTGCTGAACCCCTACGTTATTACAGCAGTTTAAGCGATTGTATCCGTTTGGTACCGGATGTAGAAAATTTATATATTGTTCCCAGTCCAGGTCCTGTACGTCAATCAGCGGCAGTGCTTGAATCTAGCGAAATCCGACGATTAATGGAGGATGCCCGTCAAAGGTTTGATTTAGTAATATTAGATACTAATGCTCTTAGTTTATCTAACGATGCCTTGTTAATTCAGCCCTACAGTGATGGGATAGTATTGGTAGCCCGACCTCATTATACTGAAGAAAATGTCTTAGGTGAAGCCATTGACGAATTTATGGAATCGGAAATGGAATTGTTGGGTGCAGTCATCAACGGTGCTGATATTGAGGTTTCTTCCTCCCTCATAGATACGCGATCGACAATTCCCTATTCTGAGGCAGAAGTAGCTTCAGGAGTTTCACCAGGAGCTAATAATTAAGGTTTAAGGGAATATCAGAAAATAAATTATCCCACATTGTAGGGGCGCGGAAACCGCGCCCCTAGGAATCATGTCGTTGGTAAATTCACTTTTATAGCGCTTTTCAGTTGAGTGTAGGTGCGCAGCGACTTCCCGTAGGGTGGTACACAATAAAACCTCACCCCCTTCCCCTCTCCTACCCTACGGGAAGCCACTTTGTGTCTATAGCAAGGAGAGGGGTGGCTTTAGCCGGGGTGAGGTTAAGTCTGTATTACACCCAACTGAAAACTGCTATATTTGCAAGTTTCTAACGCACCCTAAAATACTGCTATACCCGTAAATTTTTGTGAATTTTTTCAAAAAGTGCTTCCAATCCAAAATCTGGAAAATTATTGAGAATTTATATCATCAGGGTCACGAAATTAGAGGGTTTACAAGTTATGTTTTTCTGCTATAATGAGAGTATCCGTGGGTTCACCCTGCGATTTTTTATGTTATAGTTTCTTGACATTAAGAATAATATAATTCCATGACATTTAGGAATTAAAAATAGAAACCGGGTAAAAGATCAATTTCCTACATAGTCGAACACAAACCCGGTTTCTTACATCTTTACTTCGGCAAAACTTGCTCCAGCACTTCCAAGAGGCGATCGACATTTTCCTTGCGGCTATTAAAGCCCATGAGTCCAATTCGCCACACTTTACCGCCAAGTTCGCCTAAACCACCGCCAACTTCCACATTATGCTCTAACAGTAACTGCTTAGCAACAGCCTTGCCATCCACACCTTCGGGAATCCTCACAGTGGTAAGAGTCGGTAAGCGATATTCTTTCTCCACATGCAGAGTCAATCCAAAATCTTCCAAGCGTTCCCAGAGATACTCAGCATTTTGTTGGTGACGCTGCCAACAATTTTCTATACCTTCTTCTCCGATTAACCTCAGTGATTCCCGCAGGGCATAATAAAGATTAATGGGGGCAGTATGATGATAAACCCGTTCGCTACCCCAATACTTACCCAACAAATTCATATCTAGATACCAGTTAGGCACCTTACCTTGGCGTTTTTGCAACTTCTCCCTTGCCCTAGAACTCATGGTAAAAGGAGAAGCACCAGGAGGACAGCATAACCCTTTTTGGCTACAGCTATAAGCTAAATCTACTCCCCATTCATCCAAGAATAAGGGAACCCCACCCAAACTAGTAACCGTATCTATGAGTAACAAACAGCCAAATTCCCGGCATAATTCTCCTACCCCTTCCAAAGGTTGACGGGCACCAGTGGAAGTTTCCGCATGAACCAGCGCCAAAATAGCCGGACGATGGGTTTGTAGCGCACTACGGAGTTCATCCAGGGAGAAAACCTGTCCCCAGGGTTTGGTAATAGTGCGCACATCTCCACCATAGCGTCCCGCCATATCCACCAGGCGATTGCCAAAGTAGCCCATTACACCAACTAATACCACATCACCGGGTTCCACAGAGTTAGCAATGGTAGCTTCCATAGCTGCAGTACCCGTACCACTAACAGCAATAGTTAATTCATTTTCAGTTTGCCATGTATAGCGCAATAGAGACTGAATCTCATCCATCAGTGCCAGAAAAGCTGGATCTAGGTGTCCCACAGGGGCAGTATTCATCGCTTGTAGCACCGCAGGATGGGCATTAGCAGGTCCAGGTCCCAACAGTAAGCGGCTTGGTATTTCCAGAGGAGATACTTGCAAGTGTTGGCTGTTATTGATAGAGATTGTTTGCGTCATTATCCGTTATCAGCTATACATTCTTGAGCAAGGAATAATTTAGAGTGTGAAAGCTAGAGGGCGAGGGCACTAAGATGTTGTGCTTTTAATTTGTATTATAGGGCAGGCAGGGATGCGTACCCCACAAGAGTTATAGCAAAATTTAATATGTAATTTAAATGCCGTCAAAAGTCAAAAGTGAGGCAGTACGGTCTCGGGGAGTAACTATCGCTTCCCGTAGGGTACCAAGGGCAAAAGCAGGCTTTGCTAATGTGGTTTTGCACCATGGGCAGCTGACAGCTACCGTTAACTCAACCGTATTGTTTTATAAGTGGTTAGTTTATTTCCGCTCACCTGTACTACAATCAAAGATCCACTAATTAGGGCTACTTTCAGCGCTAATCTGCCGGAACCTTGAATTGTCAACTCGCAGAATATGTCGCCGTTAATACTTCATGAAATACAGTTGTGGGGAAAATTAAACATTTGGGATACTCTCTCTTCAAAGGAGCCTGGTACAATCATGTACATCCTTAATAAATATTTTTTACACTGACAAAGATTATGCAACCGCCTAGTCATTAAATCTGTTGAATCTCAACTCAAGTTATCAAAGAGTAGATATTAACATGAAGTTTACATCCAAACAGCACTTAGAGGAAAACCCTCAGGACTCAAAATCAGTGGAAGTCAAATCTTCTGGCTTAGGCACATTCGGTGGAGTTTATACGCCCTCAATCCTGACAATTTTGGGCGTGATTATGTATTTGCGGTTTGGTTGGGTGGTGGGAAATGTGGGGTTGTTGGGTACTTTGCTCATTGTTACCCTTGCCACATCCATTACTTTGCTGACTGCACTATCAGTTTGTGCGATCGCCACCGATAGAGTAGTGCGGGTAGGTGGTGCTTATTACATGATTAGCCGTTCCCTAGGGATTGAAGTAGGGGGGGCAGTGGGAATTTCCCTTTACTTTGCCCAAGCAGTATCAGTTGCCTTGTATACCATTGGTTTTGCTGAAAGTGTTGTCAAAACCTTCGGGATGAATCAAACCTATGTGGCTTTAATCACAACAATTTTGGTAGCGATTTTGGCTTTGACTTCTGCTGAGATTGCAGTTAAAGCTCAATATGTGATTATGGGGGCGATTGTGCTTTCCCTAGTGTGTTTGGTTTTTGGACCGAGTCTACAAGATGTGACACCGCAAGGATGGGGTATACCGGAAAATGGAGAATCTTTCTGGGTAGTTTTTGCTGTATTTTTCCCCGCCGTCACTGGTATTATGTCGGGGGTGAGCATGTCAGGGGATTTACGTAATCCCAGCCGTTCTATTCCTACTGGAACCTTGGCAGCGGTGGGTACGGGATATTTAGTTTACATGCTTTTACCGTTACTTATTGCCACCCGTGCAGATACAGCGACTTTGGTTGATGAACCCCTAGTCATGAAAATGATGTCTCTATGGCAACCCGCAATTTTATTGGGTGTCTGGGGAGCAACCTTATCTAGTGCATTGGGTAGTATTCTTGCTGCACCCCGCGTCCTGCAAGCATTGGCAAGGGATGGAATTTTACCATCTTGGATGTCCTTTTTAGGAAGAGGTAGCGGTAAAAATGACGAACCACGCATGGGGACTTGGGTGACATTGAGTGTAGCAATTGCTGCTGTATGTATTGGGGATTTAAACTTAATTGCCCCAGTACTGACAATGTTTTTCCTCACCACATACTTAGTTTTAAACGTTTCTGCCAGTATTGAAGGATTTCTGCAAAGCCCCTCATTTAGACCTAGTTTTAAAGTACATTGGGTTTTATCCTTATTGGGAGCAATTGGTTGTTTAGGGGTAATGCTGCTGATTAATCCAATTGCTACCGTAGTTGCAGCTGGGATTGTACTAGCAATATTCTTTTGGTTACAGCAACGAGAATTAACTACCACCTGGGGAGATGTGCGTCGGGGAATCTGGATGGCATTACTACGGACAGGTATTTATCAAATTGATAGCGTCGAGGATACTAAAAACTGGAGACCGAATGTACTGGTATTTTCCGGTTCCCCGAGTAAGCGTTGGTCTCTAATTCAGCTAGCAAATGCCCTGACCCATAAACGAGGATTTATCACCGTATCCAGCGTTTTACCTAGTGGTTCCCGAGACTTAGCACAACAAAGCGACCTGGAAAATACAATTAGCGAACACCTGAAAAAGCAACAGGTACAAGCACTAGTGCGGGTTGTCACAGCACCAGACCCCTTTGAGGGGATGTTACAGCTGGTGGAAGCATATGGATTAGGTACCCTTGTACCCAACACCATCTTATTGGGAGATAGCGAAGATACAAGCAGACGGGATAACTACTGCAATATGATTGCCCAACTCCACTATGCCAAACGTAGCGTTATGGTTTTACGGGAAGATCCCGAACGTGGTTTTGGAGAATATCGTCGTATAGACGTATGGTGGGGAGGAATGCAAGCTAATGGTAGTTTAATGCTGCTACTTGCTTACCTATTGCGTTCTACGATTGAATGGCGTGATGCTCAAATATATATCAAATTAGTCGTTCCCAACCAAGCAGCTGCAAAGGATGCCAAAGACAACTTAAACACCATGCTGAATCAGCTACGTATTTCAGCCATACCATCGGTAATAGTTGCTGACGACCGTCCCTTTGAAAGAATTTTACACGAGTCATCTGAAGATGCAGACGTGATTTTCCTGGGAATGGCGACTCCCACAGAGCAAAATTTCACAGAATATTACGAACAACTGCACAATCGTACAGCTAACCTTCCCACTATTATTTACGTTATGGCAGCAGCTGATTTCCCCTTTATGGAAATCTTAAGTGAGGATTTTGCAACTAGGAGTTAAAAGTTAGGAGTTAAAAATTAGGAGTTAGAGGTTGTTTGAAAAATATTGTTATTAACCCTCTTCTGTCACTCTGGGAAGAGAAAAATAAATGTAGGTTGGGTAGAACGAAGTGTAGACGACGGTCGGGAGGCTTCTCGTAAGCGAAGCTTTCTCGAAGACGTGTTACTAGATAGCTAATTCTCTAACTATTTCCGCACAAATCTTAACAAATCGCACAAAAATTACCTAGACTAGAAATCATTGACTGTTGAATACTGGTTGATTGTATACTATACGATATACAC
>JASJCY010000274.1 GCA_030065825.1 Nostocaceae cyanobacterium
AAACAGACTTTGAAACTCCTATGTTTCTGTTCCCCTTCCCTAGTAGGGAAGGGGTTAGGGGTTAGGTTTTTAGGGTTGTGATGTTAAACATAATACTTTTCAAACATCTTCTTAAACGTTATTCAAAATCAAATAGTAATTCTAGATTGAAAAATTATGCATTTAATCATTCAATTAGTTGGAAAGTTGTTGAATCGTACTAGGTTTAGTGTTATGACTTTGTACAAAAAAGAATAACACAACGGCAATTTTGCAGTCAGAATATCCACACTACAAACTGCTTCCCTTAGAGGTTGTTTGTCAAGTCTAAAGCTTTGCGAAAAAACCTCACTTCTTATCTCTCTCCTAGGAGGAAACAGACTTTGAAACTCCTATGTTTCTGTTCCCCTTCCCTAGTAGGGAAGGGGTTAGGGGTTAGGTTTTTAGGGTTGTGATGTTAAACATAATACTTTTCGAACATCCTCTTAGACGTTATTCAAAATCAAATAGTAATTCTAGATTGAAAAATTATGCGTTTAATCATTCAATTATTTGGAAAGTTGTTGAGTTCTGCTAGTCGTAGATTTCATCATGCATTGGAAAATCCACAATTAGTTCAAAAAAGGGTACAACAGGAGATTTTTCAAAGTTTAGTTAAGAGTGAGTATGGCAGGTTTTTAAATATCAATACCATTAATGATTGGCAGAAGATTCCTATAGTTGAATATCACGATATTGAACAGTGGATTTTAAAAGAACAGCAAAGTAAAACATCTTTGCTGACATCTGAACCAATACTTTTTTATGAAAAGACTTCCGGTAGTCGTGGTGCAGCAAAATTAATTCCTTATACAAAGTCTCTACGACATTCTTTTAATCAAATGTTCTGTGTTTGGGCATATGATTTAATTATTAATGGTCCTCAATTCTCTACAGGTAAGATATATTTTTGTATTTCACCGAACCTCACCCCATCTGAGGAGAAAGAAAACAACATAGGATTAGCAGATGATTCTGAATATTTAGATGGTTGGTTGCGCTGGTTACTGAGTCCGTTTCTTGTTTCTCCTAGGGGATTAAATAAGCTTCATGATGCAGAAGAATTTAAAAATCAACTTTCCCAAGCATTATTAATTGCAGAAAATTTGGAAATTATTTCTATCTGGAGTCCAACTTTTCTCAAAGTCATTCTTGACTATATCCAAACTAATCGTCAGCGACTGACTACGAAATTAGGAAACCGTATATCATCCCAACGTCGTCAAATACTTTTAGCATCTAGAGAGATTTCTTGGAATCTACTTTGGAAACAACTCAAATTAATATCTTGTTGGGATAGTGTGAACGCTGCAGATAGTGCAGAATTTTTGCGTTCTTTATTTCCGAATGTGTTGGTACAAGGAAAAGGATTATTAGCCACAGAAGCACCAATGACTATTCCTTTAATTGCATCTGGGGGATATGTTCCGGTGTTGGATGAGGTGTTTTTTGAATTTGAGGATGAACAGGGACAAATTCATCTTTTACACCAATTGCAAAAGGGGAAAATATACGAAATAATCCTTTCTCAAAAGGGTGGTTTGTATAGGTATCGCATCGGAGATAGAATTCGTGTCAGCCATTTTTATAAGGCTACACCCTGCTTAGAATTTATCGGACGAAATCAAGAAATTAGCGATTTAGTAGGAGAAAAACTGCACTTAGAATTTGTCCGTCAAGTTCTCGATAGTTTGTCACTTCCAGAAGCTGGTTTTAAAAGTCTTGTACCTGTTAAAAAAACGCAGTTCCATTATATTCTATTACTAGATAAAGCAAAACAAGAACCACAAAATATTGCGAAAAAACTAGATTTAGCATTGCAAAAATCTCCCCATTATCGCCACGCAAGATTATTAGGACAATTACAACCAGCACAAGTTATAGTTAATCCCCAAATACAAAAAATCATCACTTTATATAAAACAAATTCAGGGAATAAATGGGGTGATTTAAAATATGATATTCTTGCCACCACACCGATTACAGAAAAATTTCTAGCTGAGTTGATAGAACCCACATGCCACAGTTGCGACCCCAAAGGATTGTAAAAGTATTGTATTGTTATGGCAGGACATTGAACCAAGAATCCCCGTCCTTCTAAAGCGAGGGAGTGTCACACTACCTTATGGGAAGCACTATGGTCTACATCTTTACTCAAGAACTGTTTTAACATGATCAACGATAGAGAATACATTAGGCAAACAGAAGCTACCCGTGTGCGGGTGCTAAGTGAAGCATTACCTTACATCCAACAATTTGCTGGTCGCACCGTTGTTGTCAAATACGGTGGTGCAGCCATGAAAGATAGTACCCTCAAAGATAAAGTCATGCGCGACCTTGTCTTTTTATCCTGCGTCGGTTTACGACCAATTTTAGTACATGGTGGTGGACCAGAAATTAATAGCTGGCTGGATAAACTGGGTATTGAACCCCAATTTAAAAATGGTCTGCGAGTCACTGATGCTCCCACCATGGATGTGGTAGAAATGGTATTAGTTGGTCGTGTGAATAAAGAAATTGTCTCCTTAATCAACCAAGCTGGTGGTGCTGCTGTCGGTATGTGCGGCAAAGATGGTAACTTAATTACAGCCCGTCCCCAAGGACAAGAAGGTATTGGCTTTGTTGGAGAAGTTAGTAGTGTAAATACCAAAGTTCTAGAAACCCTAGTAAATAACGGCTATATCCCCGTAGTTTCCAGCGTAGCAGCCGATGAAAAGGGACAGCCTTATAATATCAATGCTGATACTGTAGCAGGAGAAATAGCCGCAGCCTTAGGGGCACAAAAGTTAATTTTACTCACAGATACCCCAGGGATTCTTAAAGATTATAAAGATCCATCTACCCTCATACCCAAAGTAGACATCCAAGAAGCACGGCAATTAATCACAGATGGCGTTGTAGCTGGGGGAATGATTCCCAAAGTCAATTGTTGTGTGCGATCGCTTGCCCAAGGTGTAAAAGCGACACATATCATCGATGGTCGCATTCCCCACGCTTTGCTACTAGAGATATTTACTGATGGTGGTATCGGCACAATGTTGATTGGTTCCCAATTTATGTCCTAATGCCCTAATTGCGGTATCCTGGATAGATAATAATCCTTGTATTATTTCTCCATGGTCTGCGATGCCTTGAATTCCTGATAATTCTGGGACTTATCACCCTGGATTTGCGGATTCTGGGATTAACCAAGACTGGGTTGACAATAGTGGAATTTCTCAGCTTACGCCTTCTTTGGCGATAAGAGTAGGGGTAAGAGTAATTTATACTACGACGCGGTATCAATCCTGTTCTTGGGTTTACAGGTATGGGAGTAGAAATGGGGCTACCGTATATAAAATTACTTACTTTTGGCTGATGATATCCCCGGTGATATCCCCGATGAGAACCCCCTCGGTTAATTATAATTATCTCTCCAGCAGAGACAGGTGCAGCCATAGCCCCTATTATTGCTAGTGCTGCTCCTGCTGCCAACAATTTACATCCATGTACGGCTTTTAACATCTAATTTTCCTCCTCCAATTTATCGCTGTCTTATTTAACACAATAAAATTAATAAAATAGTTGAAAATATTGAAAATTTCAGAAAGTTAATTTATATTCTCTTAATTTTAAAAGTCAGCCGAGTCTTATAAACAATTCTAATTTTTAGCCCTGATCTATGCTCATATTTTGCACCATTGGTCGGGCAAGACTAAAGTTTTAACTACGAACTAAAATAATATGCCAGCTGCGTGATTTTTTTATCTAGGACTTACGCAACTGGCATATTGATACTGTTTGTAGTAAGGGTTTTAACCAGTATGGGAGAGTACTAAAGTACTCACTACTCACTAAAAATTAACTCTTAAGTGTGATACTTACGTAAGTCTTGTTATTTTTATTGTACCAAATAGGAGAAAAATTTTCCAAAAACTGCCAACATTGGCACAATAAAAGCAGTACGTTGTTTGTATATGCACAGTGAGTTCACAAAGTTTAGAAATCGCCAAAACTCGCTATCAAAAAGGGAAAATTGCCTTTGAAAGTGGACATTATCGGGAGGCAGTGGAACAATTAGAAAAGGCAAGTGCCTTGTTAGCTCCTAATAGTCGCCTAGCGGGTGAAGTGAAAATTTGGCTAGTGACAGCTTATGAAGCAGGGGGACGTACAGAAGATGCGATCGCTCTTTGCGAACAGTTAAAACGCCATCCTCACTGGGAAACCAGTAAACAAGCAAAGCGGTTGGTGTATATATTGAAAGCACCCAAGTTAAAACGTCCCCAGGAATGGATGACAGAAATTCCCGATTTGGGCACAGTATCTGATAATGAATCTAAAGCTTATTTTACTGTCAAGGCTAATAAATCTGTTGGTAAGAAAAAGCCTCCTGAACCAGAATTGATTGACCTCACTCAGGTAGATACTAAAGATAATAGCTTTATTTGGGTGGCATTAATTGCCATTGGTGTAATTTTAGGGAGTTTGGTTTGGTTTAGTATTTAAACTGTTTCTAACCCAATCAGAGGGAAAATTTATTGCGATGAATTTATCAAGCTTTGCAAAGATTTGTCAGCGCTACAAATATCTATGCTGTATCTTGTTAGCATCCCTACTATTATCAGGGTGTATACAGTATGACGTAGGTGTGAATTTTGACAACTCCAATAGTGGCGAGTTGGTACAGCATATAAAATTGGCAGAGAAACTGACAAGTTTTAGTGGTGAAACTGTTTACGAATGGTTAAATAGTATTGACCGTCGCGCTCAAAAATTAGAAGGTAAAACCCAGCGACTTTCCAAAGAAGAGATTATTGTGAGAATTCCCTTTAGTAGCGGACAAGAATTACAGACAAAGTTCAATAAATTCTTTAATCCTAATGGGAATCAAAAACCTGAAACTACAGAGGAGGAAATCCCAGACATAGCCACAAATTTACTTCTAGATCAGCAAAATTTTTTACTGATTGAGAAAAATCACTTAATTTTTGACTTAGATTTGCGTTCCCTAGCTTTGATTTCTAGTCAAGGAAATGTCCTAGCTAATGCTGGTTCAATTATTGATTTAGACTTTAGCTTAAAGACTCCTTTTGGGGCACAAAATATTCAACAAACAGAAAATGCTATCCAACCAGAAAAGCAGAAAAATCAACTGGTGTGGAAGTTAAATCCAGGGGAATTAAATCATATCGAAGTTGTTTTCTGGCTTCCCAATCTCCTTGGTATTGGTACATTATTAATTATCCTATTGGTTGCTGGTGGTATTTATTTGCGATACAGCTATCTACCAGATCCCAGGTTACAGCTTGCTTCCCAAACAACTGCTACCGAAGCACAGTAGCTAAATTCCCTCACCCCTAACCCCTAACCCCTCTCCTACCCTCACCCCTAACCCCTCTCCCAATGGGAGAGGGGGAAAAGGAGAGGGGAAAAGGAGAGGGGAAAAAGATCGAAACCTGATGATATGCTGGCTGTAAATAGCCATTACAACCCTATCTAGCTTATGAAGACTCGCAGCTTTACAGTCATAGTCTATCGGGAAGAGGATATGTATGTGGCTGAATGTCCCGAAGTTGGTACAGTAGATCAAGGAAAAACAATCGAAGAGGCGATCACAAACCTCAAAGAAGCGACACGACTTTATCTGGAGGAGTTTCCCTTACCTGAAACATCCCCAAGATACATGACAAGCATTGAGGTTACCTATGCCTAGATTGCCACGAATTTCTAGTGGAGAAGCAATTCGAGCATTAGAACGTCTAGGATTTGTACAGATTCGACAAACTGGTAGCCATGTTGTCATGAAGAAAGAAACGCCAGAAGGTGAGATAGGCTGCGTTGTTCCGGTGCATAGAGAATTAAAAATAGGCACATTGAGGGGAATTCTTAGGCAAGCACAAGTTACTCCTGAAGAGTTGATTGAGAATCTGTAACGACGCACATCATTGATAATTTAAAACACAATTTAAAGATATTAGGACTTACGCAACTGGCACATTTATAAGCGTAGGGTGTGTGACACTTTTATAAAAAATGTACCGTAAATTAGGGTTTTTAGTGTCACGCACCGACGACCAATTGTGACAATATCGTAAGTCCTGGATATTAAAAACTGTACTGTATTGATATATATCTAATTTGGAATACAAATTTTGTAGGGTACTGAAGACGCTGCTGAATAACAATTTCATATTCATATTCAGCAACGTCATAAATCTACTGACTATTTCTGCAAATTACCTACATGTAAACCGCACTCTTTTTGAGTAGCTTCTTCCCACCACCAACGTCCTTCTCGTTCATGCTGGTTGGGTAAGACAGCACGAGTACAGGGTTCGCAACCAATGCTAATAAAACCCCGTTCGTGTAATTTATTGTAAGGTACTTCTAAAGCCCGAATATACTCCCAAACTTGCGTCGAAGACCAATTTGCTAAGGGGTTAAACTTAATTAATTGGTGGTCTTGTATAGAAAAAGCGCCATCATGTTCAATTACAGGAATATTATTACGAGTACCAGGACTTTGGTCTTTACGTTGTCCGGTAATCCAAGCATCCAGAGTATTTAATTTACGACGTAGTGGCTTCACTTTCCGCACACCACAGCATTCCTTGTGACCATCTGCGTAGAAACTAAATAGTCCTTTTTCTTCCACTAATGCTTGTACTTCTGCTGCATCGGGAAACATTACTTCCAATTTAATTCCGTAATGCTTTCTCACTTGATCTAAAAACTGATAAGTTTCCGAGTGCAAACGTCCAGTATCGAGGGTAAAAACACGGAAATTTTTAGTCAGCTTTGATGCCATATCAATCAGAACAACATCCTCCGCACCACTAAAAGAAATAGCGATATTATCGAAACTTTCTAAGGCAAACTTGAGAATTTCCCGTGGTGATTTTTGACTATATTCTGCTTCCAGTGCAGGAATATTCAAATTCGTGTGAGTAGCTACCATATCTTCAAATTCTCCTCTCTCTCACCCTGAATTTTACCTAATTACGGTACTTTCCCATAGCTACCGATACTTTTGCTAATACCACGGCAAAAAAGATAAGTTGTAATTATGTTTCAACCATTTTAGTTTTGCAATCAAAATATTGTATCCTTTTTTGTCCAATTTTTCTCGAAAAATTTTTCTAGATTATGGACGTAATTACGTTGTTTCATGCTATAGTAAAAAAAAGTAGTTTTGGGACTTCCCTGACCATTACTCACCCAAAACAGCTACAAGCATAGTAATACCGTAACATTTCACCTCAAAGTCAAATTTTCATCACATCAGAAAAGACCAATTTTCATTCACCCCTATTTCCTTGATCAATAGGTGTACTTGACAAAATTACCTTAATATGCTGTCAAACCTGATCTAAATTACCGTCTAAGTACCTTATCATTTCCATATTGAAGCTAGTACTCTGTCAAAGTAACTTTGGTGGGTGAAGCAAATGCTAGACTTATCCTCTCTTTCTCTGACTCTGTGTTCTCTGTGCCTGGAGCGGTTAATTATTCTACCTATCAAAGTTGCCTTAACAGACTACTAGTGTTCTGTCCCATTAGTTTTGATGGCTAGTTTTATAGTCATATTTATATGACTTTGACTATTAGACTGGGACTTATAGTCCCAGGTGGGTGTGATGGAAACCCCATCATATTTTATGGGACAAACC
>JASJCY010000275.1 GCA_030065825.1 Nostocaceae cyanobacterium
GGGTCTAGATTGCTTCAGCTTGCTTCTTTTGCAGTTTTTCTGCGGGAAGTCGGTAAGAAGGATCGACGGCGTCCGCTCTAGATTTAAGGAGTGTCAATGAACCAAGAATCCTCGTCCTTATAGGACGATGGAGTGTCAACTCATCCTGTCTTCTAAGACCCAAAAAAACCCGGTTTCTCTGGGTGAAGTATCAAATATTATCGTACTTAGTCTCGAAGAAACCCGGTTTCTAACTACACCCATAGACTTAATATTTGGCGTTGCTGATTTCATGTATGAAAATGATTTTGTGTGATTCCAAAAGCCTTGTTTCAGACGTTGCAATGCAACGTCTGGAACATCCAAATTCATACCTCGATTCAGCAACGTCTAATATTTACTTTATAAATGGTCTCTAATTCCTAAATCCTAAACTCTTTCTCCCATTGTTGGTGATTGGCTTTTGCTTCTTGAATAATTGGTGATGCTGCAATTAAATTATTCACCAACCAATTAATAACAGAAAGGGGAAAACGTAAGGGTCTAGCAATATCTAGAAATAGCACCACACGATAACCATCGGTATTATTCCAAACTTCATGGTAGAAGGTATCATCAAAAATCAAACTTTTCCCTTCTTCCCAATAAGCTATTTGATCTGCAATGCGAATCCGACAATCAGATTTGGGTTCTGGAACTATTAAACCTAAGTGATAGCGAATAATACCTTTATGTTTACCCCGATGTTCGGGAATATGTTTACCGGGAGCAAGGATAGAGAAAAAAGCGACCTTCATTCCCGGAATTTTTTCTAGGAGTTTTGTTGTTTGGGGACATCTTTGACAATTTTTAGTAGCTTTAAAACCAAAGGCATAAAAGAAATATGTTTTCCAGAGATTATCATTAGCGATGCGATACTGTCTTTTGGAAATATCTTGAAAGTTGGGTAATTCGTCTACATTTTGAAGTACCTGTTCTAATTCTTGACGAATTACCATCCAGTTAGATTCTAGTTCTTTAACCCAAGGAAATTGTTCAGGTTCAAAAAATATAGAGTCACCAATTAAAGAATATTTCCCGACTAATTTCTCTAACCAAGAATCTTTTAGTACGGCTTTTTCTAGATTTTTGACGATAATATTAATTAAACTTTTCATTATCTAAGTTATTTGTATAAGTAGGGAATAGGGAATAGAGAATAGGGAACAGGGAATAGGGAACAGGGAATAGGGAAGAATAAATATACACTGAATTTTATTGAATAATCAAATAGGAAGTCTTATATTTACTCGTCTCGAAATACATTTTAAAGGTCAATGTGTTTTTTTCATTCGTAGTAAGAGGCTTTAATACTTTTGACTTTTGACTTTTGACTTTTGACTTCCCCCTTGTGGGGTACTTATCTAACAATTAAATTAAAAATTGCCTGGGGTAATGTCATCCACACGGGGATTAGTAAACATACTATCAGATAAGTTGTAAATTGCTTTTGCTGATTGATGGAACATTGAGCTAAACCAAGTATACATAGCATAGCTGCAAAACTATATACGGGTATGAGAGGGTAAGTTGTCACAATAAATAAAATCAGCAACCAATCACGATTTTTATCAAGCCACTTGGGGATAGGAGAAAGAAAAGCAATACTAATTACACCCTCAATCAGTAAAGTCCAATAAGAAAAAACCACACTCAGGGAACTGATTAAGGGAGTATTTATCAGTTTTACTTCTCCGTTTGTAAACCCATTGGCTTGCATTGATTCAAATGCTTGTCGGTTAGTTTGCAAAACCTCTAAATCCAATCCTCCTAATAAAAATGCTCCCATTTCTAGACGTTGATTGAGTAAAAATTCTACATGGAGAAATGAACCGTCTAAATATTCACCAGCAATAATTTTCCAGACTGTGGAAAAAAGGAAACATAAGCCTAGTAAGAGTCTGGCATTCCAATTCATAATCTTATCTGGATTTTGACTATAAATTGCCAGCAGACAAACCAAACTCCAATAAGTAATTAAATATTCATGATTGACGTAAAGAAACCAAAATCTGATGTTATTAATTACTAAAACTGTACAAAGAGTCAACCACAAAAATTTTTGAGTCACCAGTCGAGGAAAAAAGAGCATTAAGCCGCTAAAAATCCTTTCTGGTAGTCTTGCTAGTTGAAATTCATCGATTCCGTGCAGCAATATTAGTAGCAACGTTAATCGCATTATCAACAGGTATCTCGGTTGCTGTATCAGCTTCTCAAAAGCTTGACGACAACTATCAAGAACCTTGCGGATCATCTTTTAGCCTCCACCCCTGGACTTAAAGTTTCATAGTGGATGCTACTAGTTTCCCGGTTATGATGCAAGCGCCAAACTTGAACCTTGACTTTTTGCAAGTTTGCAGGTATAGCCTGTTTAACTCCCGGATTTTGACTCACATTTGATTGCGAATCTAGAATCTTTTGAGCAAATTTTTGTAGCAAAGATTTTCTGGGAAAAGTTCTGATTAAAATCAAATCTCTGTCTGAAAAAATATGTTTAAGAGATGTTGAATTTATCTTGATTAATTTTCCTTGGTTATCTGTTCCTTCAACTAAAATCAAGCGTCTTTCATCTCGATCCACTGAGGAAAACATTCCCCAACCACCTCCGTGCCAAGGACTTAAACCTACATTGTAAGCAACTACCATTTGTCTTAGAGTTACCACAATTAGTAAAAGCGGTACAGCCCATTTTTGTAACAGCGATACTGTTAAGGATTTATTCAGCATAATTAAGAATGGGGAATCGAAAGACAAGAGAGATAGGGAGATGGGAAGATGGTGAATCCACCCCCATGCGAACTTTCCCAAAGTTGTTGACGGAACGTCTTCCCGCAGGGTGCAAAGTGGGGCAACCCTTTCACCGGAAGTGTTCGGTGCAGGGTAGGGGGAGATGGAGAAGAATTAATAACTTCTAATTCAGCAAACAAGTAAAAATTCATAATTTATAATTCACAATTTATAATTCATAATTTATAATTCATAATTCATAATTCATAATTCACAATTTATAATTCATAATTTATAATTCACAATTTATAATTCACAATTTATAATTTATAATTCATAATTTATAATTCATAATTCATAATTTATAATTCATAATTTATGGGCGCAAGCATTGCGCCCCTACTAATTTATAATTTATGGACGCAAACAAAAACGCCCTACAAACTCCTAATTATTACTTATACAAAGACATTTTTATCTGAGGGTAATCTTACTTCTTTTTGTACTGTAAGTCCAGTCAAAAATTGGCGATTTTCGCTGATGTGGGGAAATTTAAATTGAGAAGCAGGCATTCCTTTTTTTAAGAGACGCTGACGAATTTGGTCAAAACTTCCAGGTGCTAAAATCCGCAATCGAGGAGGTGGTACGCGATGATTTCGCCGCTTGTCTTGATAAGATACATTTGCTTGTTGTAGTTTGTGGTCAAACTCAACTAAAAATCTCTGGGGTTCCCTAAGGTTGTAACCGGGAAGTAACTCAATGTTCAGTAAATAATGGGCTGGAACTTCATGTTCTGAAAGGGTAATACAGAAATTCTCTAGAGGTAAATCAAATTCCTGTTGTAATTTCTGCATTACTTGGGTGGCATGAAATTCGTTTGTCTTCTCTGTTGTGGAAGATAATAACCCCCCTACCCGATGACGGAAGGTAATTAAGGGTGTCTGGTTGAAAAACCCTACCACTTCCACCACATCCCCAATGTCGTAGCGGTAAAAACCACTGTAGTTACTTACCAAAATTCGGTAATATTGCCCTATCTGTACTTCATGGGGTAAAAGGGTTTTGGGCTGATCCACATCCCATTGTTCTGGGGGAATAAATTCAAAAAAGCCACTGTCGATCGCCAAAATTGTGCCATCATTGTTCAGGTCGTGGTAAATACCAAAGGTAGCTTCCGCAGAGGCATAAATTCCACCAAATATGGGGGTGTCACCAAAATAACGGGGAAAACGTTCAAAATAGAAGTTGGAAGTACCGCCACGGGCTGTAATAATACAAGAAAGATTCTGCCATGCTAACTGGGGTGTAAGTCTCCCTTCGCTGCGCAAAATCTCCTCAAGTTGCATTGCCCGTTTGGGTACTGCACAAAATTGTCTTTCTAATTGTACCCGTACTTCCGGTTCCAGTTTTAGCCGGGATGCAATTTCCCCAGTTTTTAAGTCGTGAATTAACTCTTCCCCATAGGATTCCAAATAATTGGCTAACTGTAACCCCAACACTGGAAAATTAGCCCCAATTACCCTCATATCTGGATTTCTAAGGGCAAACAATAGACATACGTAGTGGCGAGTTTTAGAGTTTACTGGTAGTAAAGCTTCGTAGGGATGGGCAAAAACTTGTTTGTATAAGAGTCTATTTAAGCGTAAATCGCCAACGCTAACCGGACCATAGGGAATACCAGCACTACTACGTCCAATTAGTTGTACTGAACTAGTCAATAGCATTTTACCAATTGGCAAACCGCGTCTTTGTGCCGCATCAGTTGCAAAACCTATACCTACCTGATTTGCCCGATTTAAAACTTGACGCGATCGCTTAGTAACAGGAATTAATTTTTGCTTGCCTGTGGAACCACTGGTAAGATTTAAATAGACCACTGGATCTGGTGTGAGAATATTAACTTCCCCCGCAGCAATTCGTTCAATATAAGGTTCGTAACTGCTGTAAGGTAATATTGGTACCCTATCTCGAAATTCATCTATGGTTTTAATATCCCCTAACACATATTTTTGCCCCAGTTCCGTTCCTTGATAAACCTGCAGTAGCGATCGCAAAAATCGCTCTTGAACAACCTCCACTTGTCGGGTTTTACTCACAAAATTTGCCTTGGCAAGTCTGCCAGCATTAGTCAGTATTGGTAGCACTAAATTAGCCATGCACTCCTCACACCAGTTGACAAAAAAATTGACTGACGATCCCAGCTTAAAGTTGCTAGTCTAATTTAAACTTATGCTAACAACGAGCAATATTGCTACTGTGAGCTGGGCAAAATCAGGGAACTCCCAAAGCACCCAATTCATCTAAGTATTTAGATTCTTTACTGGTTTTAATGGTGTCTATTGCTCGCAAAAATCTTTTGGAAGACATCCCCCGCTTTTTAGTAGCGCAAGCGGGAATTATGTTTGCTGTTAGTCTGGTTACCATCCAAACAGGGATATTTAAGGGAGTAATTGGCTCTACTGTATCATTAATTGAAAACTCCCCAGCGGATGTTTGGGTAGGTTCTGAGAGAATGGTACATCTAGAGTTAACGGAACCAATTTTTTTTGATAGTGTTGTCAAAGCAAGAAAAGTAAAGGGTGTACAACGAGCAGATGGCTTAATCAGAGGTTCCGTGCGCTGGATTGTACCCAATGGTGAGTTAACCGTAGTCAAAGTATTTGGATTTAACCCCACGGGGGGATTGTTTGTACCAGGCAATGTTTCTGTTGGTAATATTAGCGCTCTGAGGAAACCTTATACCCTAATTGTAGATAAAAGCAAATTAAAGTCCCTACAGGTGAAAAACATTGGGGATAAGGCAGAAATTGGCTCCCTACCAGCCCAAGTAGTCGGTATCACCCAAAACTCCCAATCTGTTGTTTCTGGTTCCTTCGTGTTTGCATCCCTAGAAACTGCCAATGCCTATATCAATTCTCGCGTTACTTCTAGTGTAAACTGCAAATGGGTATCAGGGGAGTTTCAGTGTCTTAATGTTTACGAAAAAGTCGATCCGGCTACAAAAGCTACCAATGAATCTCCTGCCTCTGCACCCCCTCCCCTAAGTTTAAATACTCCCATTTCTTTTGTTTTAGTTAAAGCACAACCCGGTGAGGATCTAGAACAACTGAAACAGCGCTTAAAAGCTGTCTTACCCGGAACCAGTGTTTATACTAAAAGTGAAATGATTCAAAAAGTACAAGGTTTTTGGGAAGGACGCACGGGGATCGGATTTATTCTCGGCTTGGGTGCTGTTGTAGGAGTAATTGTAGGCATAGTTATTGTCGGTCAAATCCTTTACTCTTCTGTTGCTGACCATGTAAAGGAATTTGGAACCCTCAAAGCTATGGGAGCGTCTAATAGAGTAATATACGGCGTGATTATCGAACAAGCACTGTGGATGGCAGTCATTGGCTACATTCCCGGAATGTTACTTTGTTGGGGAGTCGGAAATTGGACACTAGCCACTCAAGGTATTGTGATTTTAATCACTCCTATTACCGCTGTTGGTGTTTTCGGCATTACCCTATTAATGTGCGTTTGTTCGGCTCTATTTGCAATTCAAAAAGTCACTCACGTTGACCCAGCAATTGTGTTTAAAGCATAATTAAAAATATAGCCGTTTATTGAAAGTGCAGTAATTTTATATATATTGCCCTTAACAATTGCCCAAACCATAGGCAATTAAGGGAGGGGATTTCACCCTTGTGAGAAAACTCCAAAATATGCAATGAATGTAAGTGCCACAGCTTATTTTTTCAATTGCTGGTCATTATGATGGGAACCATATAGATCCTCATCTTTCTATTATTGCATTATTTTCCTTGTATACTTTGTTTTTTTTAGAGAAAATAGGAGAATTATAATTATAAACAATGTATGATTTAATTTTAAATTTTTGACAAAATAAGTAAAATTACTGTAAAAAATCCATAAATAAAATCAATTTTTAATCTCAAAAGGAATGACTATTTCTAAAATTAGGTGTGTGGAAACGTCTAGAATTAGTAATTGTACTGCTTCTAATGCTATTAAACCAACAAAAGAAAAAGCAGTGACGATCGCAGCCAAGGGAATCGAAATGATCTTCCAATCTGGTACTCAGCGCTTCGTAGCACTCAAAGGCATAGATTTAAAAATTCCCAAAGGTACGATCCAACTATTAATGGGACCATCTGGTTCAGGGAAAACTACCTTGCTGTCAATTTTGGCAGGAATTTTGACTCCTAGTTCTGGTAGCGTGCATCTTTTAGACAAAGAGATTACTCGCATGTCAAAAAGGGAACTATCTCGATTTCGACGAAATCATATAGGTTTTATTTTTCAAGGCTTTAACTTATTTCCCGCACTCACAGCAGCGGAAAATGTAGAATTAGCACTAAATATCAAAGGTATTCGCGGTAAAGTAGCGCGTCGTCAGTCCGTGGAGTTATTAGCCCAGGTAGGGTTAGCAGAAAAAGCAACCCAGCTACCACGCAATTTATCTGGGGGACAAAAACAAAGGGTGGCGATCGCTCGTGCTTTAGCAGGAGATCCCGAATTAATTATGGCAGATGAACCCACTGCTGCCCTTGATTCTCATACCGGACAAGCAGTGATTGAATTACTCTGTCGTTTAGCCAAAGAAGGTGGATCTACCGTTGTCATCGTCACCCACGATCCCCGCATTAAAGATTTTGCAGATCGAGTAGCCTACTTAGAAGATGGGGTATTAGATAATTCGTCAATTATCCCTTAGGGGGACATTATAGCGCTTCCTAATCTGCTGAAGTACAAAAGGGCAGGCAAGGATGCCCCGCAGTCGCTACAACGGGGGGTAGACGACGGTCGGGAGGCTTCACTCTCCGAGAAGCCGCTCCGCGTCTACGGAGAGTACCCCAACGCCAGTTCACTCAACGCGGGAAACCCGCGCACGTGACTGGCTCCGCAACGCGCTGCTCTCTACCCCACAATAATTTTAGTAATTTCATCTGTACTTCACCAGAC
>JASJCY010000060.1 GCA_030065825.1 Nostocaceae cyanobacterium
ATGTTTCCTTTAGTTTAGATATTGAGAGAATTCCCCCAATTAGTCATGAACAAGAATTAGTAGGAATCGACCTAGGTGTAAAATGTTTTGCGACCTTGAGTGACGGAAATACGATTACAGCACCATTTAAATTGAAAAAGACGAAAACCAAGTTAAGTAAATTACAATGGCGAAACAGAAATAAAGTTTTAGGTAATCGTCGTCAAGGTATTAAAGCATCTAATAACGCCAAAAAATATTATCAAAAATTAGCTAGATATCACGCTCATCTCAAAAATATTAGACAAGATTTTCTGCAAAAAACAACAACAGAAATTAGCAGAAAATACTATCGCATTCGTATAGAAGATTTGAATGTGTCAGGGATGATAGCTAATCATAAATTGTCAGCAGCAATATCTAATTTGGGCTTTTATGAGTTCCGTAGAATGTTAAGTTACAAACAAGCTATCTACGGAACTAAAGTAGAAGTAGTTGATAGATGGTATCCATCAAGTAAAACCTGCTCAGTTTGCGGTCATGTTCAATCCATGCCATTGTCAAGGAGAATCTATGATTGTGGCAGTTGTGGACAAATACTAGACCGGGATTTGAATGCTGCGATTAATTTAACAAATGTACCTTTAAATAAAATACGCATGGTGAGACAGCGCGTTGCGGGGGTTCCCCCCGTTGAAGCGACTGCGAACCCGAAGGGCAAATGCGGAATCTACGCCTGTGGACAAGTTACTCGCCGACGGGCTTGGAGGAAACAGGAAGCAAACATCAAATTGCTCTATTTGTTGAAATATGAGCGATTTGTGTAAGTTTTGTGTTGCACATATCCAGTCTCTAGGAAGTCAGGAATCTTAGGGAATCTCTTTGTAGACTATTCAAGTCGTGCTTTTGACAACTCTTTATGCTTAAGCAAAGAAACATATGCACCAATCAAGCCATTGTCCAGGAGATGGCAACCTATCTGCAAGCATATCTAGAAACTGGTTACTTTATGGGAACTGTGTTGGTAGCTTGTGCTGGTGAGGTGCTGTTGAGTCAAGGGTATGGGATGGCAAACTTAGAACACTCTGTTCCGAATATACCCCAAACTAAGTTTCGCCTCGGTTCCATTACCAAGCAGTTTACAGCAACCGCTATCCTCCAACTTCAGGAACAAGGATTGCTGAATGTACATGATTCAATTTCAACTTATTTACCTGACTACCCTAACGGCAACAAAATTACTATCCATCACCTCCTTAACCATACCGGTGGTATTCCCAGCTATACTAGCTTTCCCGACTTTATCGAGAACAAACGCATCAAGAAAAGCCTAGATGAACTCATTGCTTGGTTCAGCCATCGACCTCTGGAATTTACACCAGGCGATCGCTTCGAGTATAGTAACTCTGGCTATGTAGTGCTAACAAAAATCATTGAAACCACCTCCGGTAAATCCTATGCAGACTACTTGCAACACCACCTTTTTGAACCAGTAGGAATGACAGATTCAGGCTACGATCTGCATGAGCAAGTTTTATCTGATCGGGCTTCAGGTTACATTTATTCTGGAGAAGAGTACCAAAATGCAGAATTTATAGATATGTCGCTGCCATCAGGTGCAGGGGCATTATATTCAACTGTTGAAGACCTTTACAAGTGGGATAGCGCACTCTATACCAACGCTGTATTAAGCGAATCTTCTAAAAAACTGATGTTTGCACCTACAGTTCTAGTAGATCCTCCTACAGATACAGCAGATCCTCCTACACAAACAACACACTACGGTTATGGGTGGCTTTTGGATACTCATTATGAACGCGATCGCCTATTTCATGGTGGAGGAATTGATGGCTTTACCACCAGTATTTCCAGATATTTGGATGAACAGATTACGATCATTGTCCTCAGTAATATTTTGCCAGCACCAAGTGACCACATTGCCAGTGATTTAGCTGCTATTTTGTTTGGCAAACCCTATGAAATGCCAAAGAAACGTCAAGCCATTGAACTCGATCCTGCTGTGTACGAAGCTTACGTAGGAAAATATCAGCTTTCACCAGAGGTAATGATGACAGTTACAACCGAAAACCAGCGTATTTTTACCCAAATAACCGGACAGGAACCCGTGGAAATCTTTCCAGAGTCTTCCACTGAGTTTTTTCTCAAGGTGGTTGATGCCCAAATCAAATTTGTGGTCAATGAGACGGGGAGGGTATCCCATTTGATTCTCTATCAAAATGGCAGAGAAATTCTAGCAACTAGAGTAGGCTAAATTATTATTGTATTCCTTGTGGGGTGGGCATCCCTACCCGCACAAAGATACAAACTAAATGTGAAATTATAATATAGCCTCGTAGTCTGATGCTATCTTTCACTGTTCTTGACTAAATAAGCCCAACAAGGGGGCTAAAACTAATCCGGCAACAAAACCACCAATATGTGCCCAATAAGCCACACCACCAGTTTCTACGCTCATATTAGCGGCAGCTTGTAAGCTAGCTAAACCAGAGATGATATTTTGAATAAAGAAAAATCCTATTAGTATCATTGCTGGTAACCTGATAGTGGTGGCGAAAAAGCCAAAGAAAAGTAAAGTTACAACTCTTGCATGGGGAAAGCTGATTAGATAGGCACCTAAAACCCCAGAAATTGCCCCGCTAGCACCCAAGGAGGGAATAGCAGAATCCATGCCAATAAACCACTGACACAAGGCAGCAAAAACACCACAGGCTAAATAAAAAATTAGGTATTTAACATGACCTAATCTATCTTCAATATTGTTGCCAAATACCCAGAGGAAGACCATATTTGATATTAAGTGCCACCAGCCACCATGTAAAAATTGGGACGTGAATAAAGTTGCCCATTCTGGTACTGGCTGACCGACAACAACACCCTGAAAACTGGCGCTAAGTTGTTGTGGTACTACTGCATAAAGTTGAAAAAACTGCTCTAATTGTGGTTCTGCAAGACTGACTTCATGTAAAAAAACTACAATATTTATACCAATTAACCCATAGGTAAAATATGGGGTGATACGTGTCGGGTTTTCGTCGTAGAGGGGAAACACAGGTGTAGTTCCTAATTATCCATAACTGCAATATAGCCTGTAGGGCTAGAATTTACTCAAGTAACTCGATTTTGGATCGAAAACTTTGAGAACATTAGGAATTTCTTCACCCAAGTTTATATTAATTACGAAAATTCACCTCCGGATTCATCATTAAATAATCCCAACAGTGGTGCAAGAATTGCCCCAAACACAAAGCCTCCTGCATGTGCCCAATAAGCAATCCCACCACCTTCCATACCGATGTTAGTGGGTGCCCCTAGGCTGGCTAAACCATAAAATGCTTGCTGGATAAACCAAAAACCCAGAAAGAAAAATGCTGGAACCCGAAAGGTAGGGAAGAAAAAGCCCAAGGGAATCACACCCACAATTTCCACTTTGGGAAAGCGGAGAATGTATGCACCCATTACTCCGGCGATCGCACCACTGGCACCCAAGGAAGGAATGGCTGAATTTTGAGCAAAGAACCACTGGGTTAAACTTGCTAAGACACCGCAAGCTAGATAAAACAGCAAGTATTTAAAACGACCTAATTTTTCTTCGACATTATTACCAAAAATCCATAGAAATAGCATATTTCCACCTAAGTGTAAAAACCCACCGTGGAGGAATTGAGAGGTAATTAAAGATGCCCACTCCGGTACTGGCTGATTGATGGTAACACCAGCAAAATTCTGAGTTAGTTCTCGCGGTACAACTGCAAATAAATTCAAAAACCCGTTTAAGGCTTGGGGTGGTAAACTCGCTTCGTAGAGGAAAACCAAAATATTAACAGCTATAAGTCCATAGGTAATATACGGTGTAATTTTTGTCGGATTGTTATCTCGGATAGGAACCACGTTTATTTTTCCTGATTTTCAGCTATCTGCACCACCATAGCGAATACTTGGATTCCTTTCTTCCCTCTCATGGCTAGGTTTTATCTGGTGTAGGAAAGAATTTTAACTATTACTTTGTGTAGGGGTTGGTTGGGAATTGATTTGCTTATCTAGCAGTTCAAGACTATCTAAAATGGATTTAAGTTGCGTTTGCTGCTGCTGGGTGGATAAATCTGGGGCGTCAATTAGCTGTTTTACAGAGGTGGAAATTTGCTCCAATGAGGCTTGCAACTGATTTCGATTCAGTGTAATCATCAGGGAACTTGGGTTAGTTACCCCTTCGATAGATGAGGGTTGGATTGGCAAAGAATCCCCTGGGATGTTGGGGGATACTCCACAGGAGTCCCTGCGCAAAGGTTCATTATTTTCTGCTTTTAACTGTTGAATAGTCTGCTGTAAGTTTTCAATCACCCCATACATTTCCATAGGATCGAACACCCGCAGCAAGCTAGTTTGAGTCACAATGCCCAAACCCATACCCCAATTCCAGGATACCACCAGCCTACCTACCCGCCGCTTTTGCATTTCTTGATGGGCAGTCCACAGGGAATCCTCTGGACTAAGGAGGAATAAAGGGGTACTCATCACCGTTTGTGCTTGAGTTTGAAGCAGATTGATTTGCAGCCTTTGAAACTGTACTATATCCCGTTCAGTGACAATGCCAACGGGTTGTAGATTATCTTCGCCATCCTGCTGTACAATTACCACACAACTAACTCGATTTTCTGCCATTAACTGAGCCAGTTGTAAGACGGATGCAGTCATTGGGGCATGAATCACCTGGGTAGTCATCACGTCACACACGCGGCGAAATCGCAGCAGATTTGCCGGACGTAAAATACGCCGTAGACTCTCATGGGAAACAATCCCCACCAATTGCCCTTTATCATCCACTACGGGTAAATGACGAATGCGATAACGGCGAAACAGAAATAGGGCTGCAAAAATATCCCGAAGCGCTTCCTGGGATATGGTAATCACGGGATGAACCATCACATCTGCCACCATCACATCATTGAGGTCAATCCCTTTGGCAGTTAATCGTACTACATCCCGTTCCGTCAAAATCCCCAATAGTTCCCTCCCCTCCATCACTAGCACGCAGCTGACACGCACCCCCCCTACAGGAAGGTCTGACAATGCTTCTCCATCAGCCAGCAAGCAAGTATGGTGATGGGCTTGACTAATCAGCGCGATCGCATCAACTAATGGAGTTTCTTTGGAAACAATCAACGGATGCCTTTCAATGGCATCTTTTAAATCCGGTGCCCAATTCAGTGGGTTATCAAATGGCATGATTTGGTTATCTGGTGAACTAGACCAGTGCTTGCATTATCGCAGGCTGAAAGCCTGTTAGGGAACTGCAAAAAATAAATTTAGGACTAAGCTGTACGTCACAAAATAATCGCAACTGGCACATATCCTTAAATTTGACATCAAAGTTTATAAGCTTTGATTTATAGGTTAGGACTTACGCATCGTACATAAGTGCTACGAACTCGTTTCCAGCCTCAGCCTGGAAACGCATTTTAGGGGGGCTACTGCCTCCAGAATTGATGGGAGGCAGAGCCTCCCAAAATGCATTACAAGGTAAAACCTTGTAACGAGGGAACGAGGGAACGAGGGAGCTAGAAATAAGCGAATGACACTAGGCAGCAGCCCAGGGAAATGCGTTCCTAGCCTGGAGACTAGGAACGAGGCTACACAAGACTTTGGGCTTAACAAGCGTGCCATTCGTTTATAAGCTTCGATTTATAGGCATTCTAGACAAATCACTACTATGTGACAGTTTGAGGATAAATATGCCAGTTGCGTAAGTCCTGTGAAAGTTTTGCTTCCATTTGGGTGTATTATAAGAGAGATGTTACAATCAAATAATCCAAAATTTAACAAATATAAATATTTGAGGTGTAAAATGGTTCAGTAGTTTATTGCTTGTTGAAATTAGATTGGGGAGGTTCGGGACTATCCTGAGACTGGGAATTTACTCCTACAATTCTGGGAGTTTTGCCATAGAGGCGATCTAAGACTCGCTTTACTGAAATGCGGTGCCACTGCTGACCCCGCTTGGTTGTATAGCCATGATAGTTTAGCCAGTCAGCAATCTTCTGCAAAGACTTACCGGATTTGTGATGACGGCGAATTAGTTCAATGATCTGGGTTTCAATTGGATCTTCCACCAGTTCACCTTTTACAGACCGCTGTCCGAATGGTGGCGAACCGTAGCCCACATAGCCACCTTTGGCTGCTTTTGCCTGTCTACCTTGTTCTAGCCGTTCCCAAGCAGATTGATTGTTTGCATTGTGCGCTGTCATCGGTATTTCAACAAAATAACCCGTGAGTCTATATTAGCTCAATTTTTTTTAGTGATTCGTTTTACTGGAGTATGCAATGGCAAGTTACAAAATCAAATTAATCAACGATGAAGGATTAGATGTGACGTTGGATGTTCCAGAAAATCAGTACATTTTTGAAGCGGCTGAAGAACAAGGGATTGATTTACCAATTTCCTGTCGTTCTGGATCCTGTTCTACCTGTGCTGGCAAGATTATTTCTGGTAAAGTCGATCAATCCGATCAAGCTTTTTTAGACGATGACCAACTCAATGCTGGTTTTGTATTGACCTGTGTAGCATATCCGCTTTCAGACTGCACCATCAAAACCCATCAAGAAGAATTTCTGTATTAAGTAACCCGTTTATCGTAATTTCTGGAGCATTTGCCAATGACTACAGCCCTATATATTGAAGACGAAACCGAATTTGATACCCTCGTCAAAAACGAGTCTGTGCTGGTGGTAGACTGCACCGCTAGCTGGTGTGGTCCTTGTAAACTCATCAGTCCTTTAATAGACCAACTGGCGGATGAATATAGCGATCGCGCCAAGGTGTTGAAGCTAGACCTGGATAACAACAGATCGGTTGCCAAGCGATTTGGTATCAAAAGCATTCCCGCTGTGATGTTTTTTAAGCAAGGTGAGTTGATGGAAACAATGGTGGGTGTCAAACCCTATGAAGAATTCACTAGTGCGGTAGAACGATATTTATAGTTGATTGCAAGGCATCGGTTTCGACACTCTAGACCCAATACTGACTCAATTCGGAGGTACTGTGATGAACGCTCCCATGGTTGTGTGTTGTCCCAACTGCGGCAGTCGTGCTTATCGTCATTTTCTTAGCGATCGCCAACTAAACTGTTGCAAATGTCCTGATAACCAAGTCGTGCAAACCGAATGTCCAGTCTGCGATTACCTAATGGTCATGTGTTGGCAAAACGGCAGAGTAATCGAAGCCTATGTATCTGGTAGGCAAGCGGTAACTCATACTTCAGTAACGCATCAGGTTCCTTATCTACTTCATCCAGAACCAACTTCTACCTCCCCAAAAGCAATCGACCTCGTTCCCGTTTCATCAGCAGTCATGACAGCGAATGAGAATACTTCGCGAGAATTACACAACAACTTTTAAATCAGTGTAAACCCTTAGCAGAACCTGCCGTAGGCAAAGAGTCCAAACGGCGTACAGGTGGGTCGCAGCAACTTTCCGCAGACTACGTGATAATTGATAACTGATAACTGTTAAACAACAGCTAAAAACTACATTCAACGGAAAATCGACACCCATGATGCAAGCACAAGAGATTATGACCACAGAGGTCATCACCATTCGCGGGTCTGCAACAGTAGCGGAAGCGGTGAAATTGATGAAAGACAAAGGACTGCGGGCATTGATTGTGGAACCTCGCAACGAAGCTGACCCCTACGGTATGGTGACTGAAACTGATATTGTCAACAAGGTGGCAGCTTACGGACATGACCCGAAGAAAATGCGGGTCTACGAGATTATGACCAAACCTTGCATTGTGGTGAATGCAGAATTGGGTGTGGAATATGTGGCTCGCTTGTTTGCTCAAACCCGCATTCGCCGTGCTCCCGTAATTCAGGGAACAAAATTATTAGGAATTATTTCCGTCAGTGACATTCTCTTTAAGAGCGACTTTGTTGAGAAGCCAAAACGACTGTTTATCGAAGATCAACTTGAGGCTGCCCGAGAAGAAGCTCGTGCCATCTGCGAAGAAAAAGGTGCAACTTCTCGGGAATGTGCGGCAGCTTGGGATGTGGTTGAAGAACTCCAGGCTGAAGCAGCCGATCAGCGAGCGAAAAAGCAGCAGGAAACCTCCTTACAATCATATTGTGAAGACAATCCTGATGCCCCAGAATGCCGGATTTACGAAGATTAAGCTATTTCATTCCCAAAAAGATACGAATGAACAACACTAGACCTCTTGCAAAAGTGCCTTTTACAAAAGGTAGGCAACAAGGAACAGGTGTTTGCTGCACCGTTACAATCAGCGTTAATCAACCATAAACTCTAGTCTCAATTGCTTCCGGTACTGTGGGAAGATTATGAATGGGTAACACCCAGTACAAAATCGGATGTTGCATTTGAGTTATCTTATGTTCAATTTAGTCAAATCTTTTTGCAAACACAGCCAAATTGCACTGCTGTTGGTAACGCTATTTTTAGGTATAAGTACAATTGGGTGGACTCCCCCTAGTTATGCTGGGCTACCAGCTGGAAACGCCATTACTGATGGTAAAGCGCTACTAAGGTATGCACTTCCCATAGATAATCAACCGGTGCGGGAAGTGCAAGCTAACTTAGAAGACATTTCCAACCAATTGCGGGCAAATCGACGTTGGAGTGCTATTTCCAAGGATATTAGCAAAGCCTCACGGGTATTAGATAAACCTGACCAAATTTTAGACAGCATACCAAAAGAACGTCAACCCCAAGCCCAAGCTTTAATTTCTCAACTCAAAGATGGGGTAAATTCCCTTAAAGAAATTGCCCAAACTAAAGATAAAGAACAAATTGCCGAAAAACGTACCCAGTTACTGAATGTGGTAGGTGAATTAGAACAGTTGATGGTAACGGGATTCCCCTTTGAAGTTCCCAAAGAATACAGCAATTTACCCCAACTCAAGGGTCGTGCCAGTATAGAAATGAAAACTAATAAGGGCAAGCTTACTATCGTTGTTGATGGTTACAATGCCCCTGTGACAGCCGGTAATTTCGTCGATTTAGTGCAACGGGGTTTTTATAACGGCTTAGAATTTACCCGCGCTGAAGAATCTTACGTAGTGCAAACCGGAGATCCACCAGAAAAGGATATTGATGGTTTTATTGACCCCAAAACTGGCAAATACCGTACTATTCCCCTAGAAATTATGGTAGAAGGCGATAAAGAACCAATATATGGCTTTACTTTTGAAGAACTAGGACTTTATACAGATTTACCCGTTCTACCTTTCTCCTCCTATGGTGTCATGGCAATGGCTCGTCCTCAAAATGATGTTAATGGAGGTTCTTCGCAAATTTTCTTTTTGCTGTATGATTCAGAACTCACCCCCGCAGGACGTAATATCTTAGATGGTCGTTATGCCGTGTTTGGCTATGTCACCGAAGGTAAAGATGTATTAGGCAAAATTAAGGAAGGTGACAAAATTGAGTCTGCTCAAGTCATTCAAGGGGCAGATAAGTTAGTAGTTAGTAGTTAGTAGTTAATAGTTAGTAGTTAGTAGTTAATAGTTAGTAGTTAGTAGTTAGTAGTTAGTAGTTTGATTTGACTAGCTACTACTAGAACTAAATACTAACAAAAAACATGAAAGTAGCAGATGTTGGTGAGCAAGGATTATTAAAAATATTGCAAGCTTTTTGTCCTCCAGACATAATCGGAGACGATGCAGCTGTACTTAAAACCAATGCAAATCAATCTTTAGTCGTCACCACTGATGTATTAGTAGATAACATACACTTCAGTGATATCACTACCTCTGCAACAGATGTAGGCTGGCGAGCAGCTGCCGCTAATTTATCAGACTTAGCAGCAATGGGGGCTTCCCCTCTAGGTATTACTATTGGTCTAGGACTCCCTGCTAATCTCCCTGTAAACTGGGTAGAAAATTTATACCGAGGAATGACAGAATGCCTACAACGGTATAATACTCCAATTGTTGGTGGCGACATTGTGCGATCGCCCGTAATTACCATTGCCATCACAGCTTTTGGCGAAGTTGAGCCATTACATACTATTCGCCGCGACACTGCCAAAGTTGGGGATGCTATTGTAGTAACAGGTGTTCATGGAGCCTCACGGGCTGGCTTAGAATTACTCTTACATCCCCAACTAGGAGACAATCTCAACACCACAGATAAACAAGCTTTGATTTGCGCTCATCAACGTCCCCAACCCAGGCTAGATGTCTTACCAATACTCTGGGAAATTTTAGAATCTTATTCCTTACTCCCTAGATCATCCCACTCCCCATTTCCCATTTCTGGAATGGACAGCAGCGACGGTTTAGCAGATGCGGTGGTTCAAATTTGTCGTGCCAGTGGAGTTGGTGCAATATTGCATAGGCAACAAATTCCTTTGCCCAATGGTCTCCAAAATTGGCTGGAAGCAGGGCAAATTATAGAATATGCCCTGTATGGTGGTGAAGACTTTCAACTGGTGCTGTGCTTGCCCACAGAACCAGCATACGAATTGGTAAGACGCTTAGATCAACCTGCAGCAGTTGTGGGAAAAATTATTGAAGGTTCACAAGTAATTTTGCGTGACCATAATCAAGAGTTACCCGACCAAGTTTTGAATCTTAGTCAAGGATTTCAACACTTCACAAGTTAGGAGTTTGTAGGGGCGCAATGCTTGCGCCCAAAAGTTAGAAATTAGGAGTTTGTAGGGGCGCAATGCTTGCGCCCAAAAGTTAGAAATTAGGAGTTTGTAGGGGCGCAATGCTTGCGCCCAAAAGTTAGAAATTAGGAGTTTGGAATTTTTGATTTTCCATTCATCACTTATCACTCTTAACTCTTAACTCTTAACTTTTAATTAGCTCCACTTCTGGGCTACTAACTCAGCCAAGTCAACAACTCTCTGGCTGTAACCCCATTCGTTGTCATACCAAGCCATAACTTTTACCATGTCACTGCCCATGACCAAGGTTAAGCTAGCATCGACAATGGAAGAAGCATCAGTACCTTGGTGATCGGATGATACCAAAGGTAGATCGCAGTAGTCTAAAATCCCCTTTAATTGACCTTCAGCGGCATCTTTTAGTGCTTGGTTGACTTCTTCTACAATGGTAGGTTTTTCCACCTGTACAACGAAATCTACCATGGAAACATTGGGAGTAGGTACGCGCAATGCTACACCATTCAGCTTACCCTTGAGGTCTGGTATTACTAACGCCACCGCTTTTGCCGCACCAGTAGAAGTAGGTACAATGTTTATAGCTGCTGCACGAGCGCGTCGAGGATCTCTGTGAGAAGCATCAAGCAAACGCTGGTCACCAGTATAACTGTGGGTAGTAGTCATGGTACCTTTGATAATGCCGAATTTCTCGTGCAATACCTTGGCAACAGGAGCCAAACAGTTAGTTGTACAGCTGGCATTGCTAATTACTTGATATTTGCTGGGGTCGTAATCTTGGTGATTAACACCCACTACAAAAGTCCCAACATTACCACCTTTACCAGGAGCAGTAATCAATACCTTCTTAGCTCCAGCCTTGATATGTTTTGATGCTCCTTCTTCCGTAACAAATACCCCAGTTGATTCAATAATTAGATCAATGTCCCAATCTTTCCAGGGCAAGTTTTCTGGGTTGCGATCGGATACGCACTTAATGACTTTACCGTTAACGGTGAGGGAGTTTTCATCTGCGCTGATGTCAACACCTTTGAGCTTCCCTAGCATTGAATCATACTTCAGCAGGTGAGCGTTTGTTCTGGGGTCTGATGTGTCATTTATTGCCACTAGGTCGAGATTACTATTCTCTCTACCTAGCCAACAGCGCATAAAGTTACGTCCGATCCGCCCAAAACCGTTAATTGCAACTCTAATCACAGCGTCTTGCCCTCTGTTTATTTTATGCCTATAAAAATCCTATGGATGAACCTGATCATATCGCAAAGAGGGGGTATTTATAACTATGAAGTGTTAGATCCATAAAAAAAAATAAAATTTTTCACCTATGGGTGGAAGTTGGAGACTGGGAGAGAGGGAGGACAAGGTTTACCCCAACTCCTAAATCCTAACTTCTAAATTCTAACTCCTAACTACTCCCTTGGGTGTTCTAAGATTACCTATAACAATTTCTCCTCCTCTTCCCCCTCTTCCCCCTCTTCCCCCTCTTCCCTATTCCCTATTCCCCCTCTTCCCTATTCCCTATTCCCCATTCCATAGAGATTATGTTGAGTAATGTAAATTCTTACGGGTTCTGGGACTAAATAGCGAATTGAATGGTGTTTGCGACACTGGTTACGAATTAAACTTGACGAAAGTCCCACTAAAGGGATATGCATTAATTGCCAGTGTATGCTAATGCACTGCTTGTGCAGTTGTTGCTCCACTTGCTTGCAGATTAATTCGCTTTGAGTTACATTCTCACCACTTAGGAGTCGGGGTGCAATTAACCAATGACACAATTGAGCTAGTTCCCCTCCCCGATACCAATGGGGTAAAGTTTGGAAAGCATCTAAACCTACAATCCAGTACCAGTGAGCATTTGGTTCGCAATCAGATAAGTCCATCAAAGTGTTAATGGCAAAGGATGTACCACAGCGATTTTTCTCTACCAGGGAAACAGCAAACCCTGGATTGTCTGCGATCGCTAGTTCTACCATTGCTACTCGATGTTCAAAGTCGGTCACTTGTTTATGAGGAGGATTATAGGATGGTACCCAAATTAATTTGTCTAGAGATGCTTGATCTAAAGCTGTTTCGGCTAGCAGCAGGTGTCCCCAATGGACTGGATCAAATGTGCCACCAAAAATTCCTACTTGCCCCATTGATTCATTTTATTGTTCGGTTTGATGCAATTTCAAATCAGCCGTCATGAACTGGGTACACTAGAACAGATGAAAATGGACATGGGATATTTTCCCTGTTCCCTATTCCCTATTCCCTATTCCCTATTCCCTGTTCCCTATTCCCTGTTCCCTATTCCCTGTTCCCTATTTTCTGTTTCCTATTCTCTATTTTCAAGCTAGTTTGATTTCTGTTGTAATATTGTAGCGATTTTTAACAATTGAGTGCAAAATATGTATTTTAAAACACAGTCATTTATATCCCGAAGTTGCAGAAATTTTCAGAATAAACATAATAGTAGGTCAGGAATAGAAAAAGCCGACTGTGCAGGTAAAATCATTCTGAACAAGTACATAACTAAGGGAAAAATAAACTCATTATCAACAATTAAAACTAAAGGGGGGCAGTATCCGTAAAAAACAAAACCCTGCTATGATACCGATGTTATTTGAGATGACTGTGTGGTGTGGTGTTTGAGGAACAAACAATGGAAAATTCTGTAGACTTTGGCGGTAGACCATTTCATTTTATCGGTGTTGGCGGTATTGGCATGTCGGCATTGGCACATGTATTAGCAAAACGTCAATTACCAGTATCTGGTTCGGATCTTCGTGCTAATCACATTACTCGACGCTTGGAATCAATTGGGGTTCATATTTTTGCTAAACAAGAAGGCAGTAATCTTCAATTTTTTCAGCTCCAGAAAAAGGTTGATGGAGTCTTAAAAGAGGCAGAAAAAATACCTATTGGTGTGAGTAAAAACGTACCCCAAGTTATCTGTTCCACAGCGATTAACACTAGCAATTTAGAATATAAAGCAGCGATGGAACTGGGTTGTCCGATTTTCCATCGCTCTGATTTATTGGCAGCATTAATTGCTGAATATTACAGCATTGCAGTGGCAGGAACCCACGGCAAAACAACAACCAGTAGCATGATTGGTTATATGTTATTGGAGGCTGGTTTAGATCCAACAATTATTGTTGGTGGGGAAGTAAATGCTTGGGAAGGTAATGCCAGACTGGGAGAGAGCGAGTATTTGGTGGCTGAAGCGGATGAATCCGATGGTTCCCTGGTTAAACACGCTCCGAAAATTGGCATTATTACTAATATTGAGTTGGATCATCCCGACCACTACCAAACTTTAGAGGAAGTAGTTGACACCTTCAAAACATTTGCTGGTAGCTGTGAAACTTTGATTGGTAGTATTGATTGCCAGACAGTGCGGGATTGCTTCCAACCCACAGTTAGCTACAGTCTAAATGGAGACACAAACGCTGACTACACAGTTACAAATATTGACTATCGTGCCGATGGCACAACAGCTTTAGTCTGGGAGAGGGGTAAAGCTTTGGGTGTACTGAATTTGCGCGTACTCAGTCGCCATAATCTCAGCAATGCTCTTGCCGCTGTTGCTGTTGGTCGTCTATTAGGTTTAGAATTCGGGAAAATTGCTAAGGGTCTTGCTACTTTTACAGGTGCAAGACGTCGCTTTGAGGTGCGGGGTGAGGTAAATGGCATCACCTTTATTGATGATTATGCCCATCATCCCAGCGAGATTCGCGCTACTCTAGCTGCTGCGCGTCTACAAACAAGACCGGGACAAAGATTGGTTGCTATCTTTCAACCCCACCGTTATAGCCGCACCCTGACTTTTTTAGAAGAATTTGCCGAGTCTTTTAGCCACGCTGATATGGTTGTCCTCACCGATATTTATAGTGCAGGAGAAGCAAATTCAGGAATCATTAGTGGCGAAGATTTAGCAGCAAAAATTGCCTTGCAACATCCACAGATAAGTTATCAACCTAGTTTAAATTCTGTCTGCGAACATTTGCTGGAAACATTGCGTCCTGGAGATCTAGCACTGTTTTTAGGAGCTGGTAATTTAAATCAGGTAATTCCTGAACTAATTGCAAGTTTTCGTCAACCTGCAACAGCCACACCCTAAAATTTGACTCACAAACTGAGCCAATTAAAACACCTGCATTCAGAACAATTGGAAAGCTTCCTTGCACACTTGTTTTTCTCACTAGTTTTGTACTCCGATAGCAAAGTTTTGATTGCATCGCAGCACAACCGTATTTATACGGAATATATAGGTGACGACTCAACTGAATTTTAAACAAATATGACAATTTCTCAAGCAGCGGCAAAGGTTTGCTCCATATCTGGTATTGCTGAGCGCAAACCACAAAGAGCAAAAGTGGACGATAGTAAAAAAATTTATCTCCCTGGCACTGACTGTGTCATCAAATCCCAAGCTTCTCTATCAAGCTATACTTCCTACAGAGTAGGAGGTCCAGCAGAATGGTACGTTGCTCCCCGTAATATAGAAGCCTTAAGAGCAAGTATTGAATATGCAAAAATGTGTAACTTACCAGTAACAATATTGGGGGCAGGTTCTAACTTACTGGTGAGTGATCGCGGTATTCCTGGCTTAGTGATTGGTACTCGTCACTTACGTCACAGCCATTTTGACCGAGAAACGGGTTTACTAACGGTGGCTGCGGGTGAATCAATCCCTGGTTTGGCATGGTCAGCAGCGGAACTTGGTTGGCAAGGCTTAGAATGGGCTGTAGGTATCCCTGGTACCGTTGGTGGTGCTGTGGTAATGAATGCCGGGGCACATAATAGCTGTATCGCAGAGATTTTAGTTAGTGCCCAGATACTATTGCCTAATGGCACACTCTCAGTGGTCACTCCCGAACAGTTGGGTTATAGCTACCGTAGCTCTATTTTACAAGCTAGCAATCGTATAGTTACCCAAGCCACTTTCCGACTACAACCAGGGGCAGATCCTGCTCAGGTTTTGGCTGTAACCAAGGAACACAAACGCCATCGCTTAAGTACTCAGCCTTACGATAAGCCCAGTTGTGGTAGTGTGTTCCGCAATCCCAAGCCTTACTCAGCTGGTTGGTTAATTGAACAAACTGGTCTCAAAGGCTTCCAAATTGGCAAAGCACAGGTAGCACAACGCCATGCTAATTTTATCATTAACTGTGGTGGAGCGAATGCTGGGGATATTTTCCGCCTTATTCGCCATATCCAGTGCCGAGTACAAGAACAATGGTCTGTTCTATTGCAGCCAGAAGTAAAAATGATTGGAGAATTTCCAGTAGCTATTTGAAGCTTAACATTAACCTACAATTCAATGTTCATCGCTTATAGACAAAAATAGACAATTTACCGACCGCATCTATAATTGAATTTGATTTGTGATTTCCAGCACAGGGGGATAAAAACGATGACAAAAGGACAGGGATTTGGCTTTGGCTTAGGAAAAATGAAGGAACTGGCTGACGCTTTTAAAAAGGCACAGCAAGTTCAAGAAGGTGCCAAACAACTCCAAGAAGAGTTAGAACAAATGGAAATTGAAGGAGAAGCTGGTGGTGGTTTAATTAAAGTCATTGTTAGTGGTAACCAAGAACCAAAGCGAGTGGAAATTTCTCCAGATGCTCTTGGTGAAGGTGCAGAGGTACTTGCTGACCTAGTAACAGCAGCCATGAAGGACGCATACCAAAAGTCTACAGCAACCATGCGGGAACGTATGGAAGACTTAACCAGCGGTTTGGAACTTCCCGGATTTTAGTAGTTAGTCATTAGTCATTAGTCATTTGTCATGAAAAAATGACTAATGACTGGTGATCAAAGATGGATTAATTTATGGCTTATAAGCTACTATTTGTCTGTTTGGGAAATATCTGTCGATCACCATCGGCAGAGAATATCATGAATCATCTGATTGCTGAGAATAATTTGAGCGATCGCATTATCTGTGACTCTGCTGGTACATCCAGTTATCACATCGGTAGTCCACCAGACCGACGGATGAATGCTGCGGCTAGTAAAAAACTAGGTATTCAACTGCGGGGTCGAGCTCGTCAATTTGAAATCTCGGATTTTCGAGATTTTGATTTGATTTTGGCAATGGATAGGGAAAATTACCAAAATATCCTCTATCTTGACTCCACTGGGCAATATCAAGACAAAGTGCGTTTGATGTGTGATTTTTGCTCCCGCTACAGCTTCACAGAAGTTCCAGACCCCTACTACGGTGGTGTGGAAGGTTTTAACCAAGTGATCGATTTACTCGTCGATGCCTGTGAAGGTCTACTGGAACATATCAATAACCAGAAATCTTTGCATTAAAGTGGGGTGGGCATTGCCCACCCTTAGTCATATCTTGTACTATTTTCAACAAGCACGGAGAAACCGGGTTTATCAACGAAAAATTAGGGTTTTGGCAACTCAATATTTGCAATAAACCCGGTTTCTGACCCTGATGCAAGATGTGTGCTGAGGTAATTTTATGTTGATAACTGAACAATTATCTGGGTATAAGGTGGCTTCTAGGTGCCACCCCTGGGTTGACAATGGCTGCCAATTCTTCAGAGGATAATTTGTTCAATTCAGTATCTAGTTTTTTGGGTGTAAAATTGTAGCCAACCTTACGAGCCATTTTGACAAAGGCTTTGGGATTTTTGGTTGCTTTGAGTCTTTCTTTTAATTCCTGATCTTGTTGAACGGCTTTGAAAAGTTGGGCTGCATTCTGAGTTGCCATGACCATAACCGCATATCTCCTGTTTTCTTACTAAAACAACAACACCCAAGCTTCTAGTGCCTAGTTATTTCCTCTTACTTACAATTTGCACAGGGTTGCACTAACTGATTACTCCACGCTCGCAGTGTAGTAAACAATTACTCGCATTGCCCCCTCGGAAACTACATTATTGAGGAAATGTTAGCGTTTGAGTTGGGTGTTGCTGTTAGTTTACGAGACAGATCGAAATTAATCAGCTTTGTTACCTCTTAATTTGATTTGATTTAACTTATTGAACACAAGGCTGTTAAATCTGCCAGGGAAGCTATGGAGCTTCAATTAACAAAATACCACCATTTAGATTAGAGGGATTATTTTGCAATTAAACTTTACGTTTGTGCTGGCAACATAGAAATCAAAAATTTGTGCATGTGCTTCTATTAACTCTCGTTACAAGGTTTTACTTTGCATGTGCTTCTATTAACTTTCGTTACAAGGTTTTACCTTGTAATGTATTTTGGGTGGGCTGCTGCCTCTAGACTGAATGGGAGGCAGCAGCCCCCAACGGATGCGTTTCCAGGCTGAGCCTGGAAACAAGTTATACTCTAACGGATTAATGATTGTAGGTTGGGTTGAGGTACGTAGACGCGGTAGACGAGCGGAGCGAGGCTTCTCGGAGAGTGCGGCTTCTCGTAGAGTAACCCAACAAAAACCTACTTGCTGTTGGGTTTCACTTCGTTTAACCTAACCTACGAAAAGTTAAGTTTTTAGCTATTGCAAGTATAAATATTTACGTTTTGTCTGAAAGTATCCCTCAGTGAGGAGTTATGAGTTATAACTTACTCCCTTCCCGGTAGAAGATAACCAAAGTCTACTGAAATAGGCTGAAGAAAACCTAGGTCAAATTAAGCTACAGATGGCTTATTTGTTAGCTTACTTACCCACCTCGGAATCAATTCTGAGGCTAATAGACAAAGTCTACTGAAGTAGGCTGAGGAAAACCTAGGTCAAAGCGAAGGAAGAGGGAAGAGGGTTTGAACGGAAAAAAGTTTGAGCGGTTTTATGTTTGGAAGAAGCTTGGCTGAGGAAAACCTAGGTCAAAGCGAAGGAAGAGGGAAGAGGGTTTGAGCGGTTTGAGCGGTTTTATGTTTGGAAGAAGTTTGCACTCCTACCAAACTTTCCCCGTCTTTTACGACGCTTAACCTGTATCCAATTGAGTTGTTAGAAGATTGGTCAAATTAAGCTAGAGATGGCTTATTTGTTAGCTTCTTCACCCACCTCGGAATCAATTCTGAGGCTAATAGACAAAGTCTACTGAAGTAGGCTGAAGAAAACCTAGGTCAAATTAAGCTACAGATAGCTTATTTGTTAGCTTACTTACCCACCTCCGAATCAATTCCGAGGCTAATAGACAAAGTCTACTGAAGTAGGCTGAAGAAAACCTAGGTCAAATTAAGCTAGAGATGGCTTATTTGTTAGCTTCTTCACCCACCTCCGAATCAATTCCGAGGCTAATAGACAAAGTCTACTAAAGTAGGCTGAGGAAAACCTAGGTCAAAGCGAAGGAAGAGGGAAGAGGGTTTGAGCGGTTTGAGCGGTTTTATGTTTGGAAGAAGCTTGCACTCCTACCAAACTTTACCCGTCTTTTACGACGCTTAACCTGTATCCAATTGAGTTGTTAGAAGATTGGTCAAATTAAGCTACAGATGGCTTATTTGTTAGCTTCTTCACCCACCTCGGAATCAATTCCGAGGCTAATAGACAAAGTCTACTGAAGTAGGCTGAAGAAAACCTAGGTCAAATTAAGCTACAGATGGCTTATTTGTTAGCTTCCTCACCCACCTCGGAATCAATTTCGAGGCTAATAGACAAAGTCTACTGAAGTAGGCTAAAGAAAACCTAGGTCATTTAGTCATCTTTTAGATGACTTTGTATGTGAGCAAGGAAATTAATTTCCTTGCGGGGTATGGATTTTACATTCAGTTGACAGGTATGAGCACTGCTAAACTCCTACTGACTCCTAACTTCTACTTCTTCATCTTTTCACCGTAAAGCAATAATCTTTCAATGGCAGCGAGACGATTTTCCCAAACATTAATTTGATAGGCATTCTCTACAGCATGTTGACGTGTCCATACTCGGAATTGGGATTGAAAACGAGCTAAACTAGATTTAGCCACTAACAAGTTGCTGGAATTTGGATCGGCTGCTAATTTATCAAAAGCTCTCTGTAATACTTTCGTCTGGGAATTAAAAACAGATCGCATAGTTTTAGGTATTTTCAGTTGGTCTTGTTCCAGGACTACTTGCCATTCCCGTTTTAGTGCTACATAGCGCATAGCAGCGGTTTTAAAAGGCTGACGATAAGCTATGGGTTCTTTTGTACCTGGGACTTTACCTTGGGTGTTACTAAAGACTTTATGGAGGTCATTGTGGAGATTTTCGGCAGCAAATAGCGCATAACCGCTAGTTGGTAAATCTCTCACCAATTGAATTTGATCTAATGCTCCAAGTGTGGGTAATTGTAACAGACGAATTCCAGGAATTAACAAGCTAGAGCCTAATTTTCTTGTAGAAATCCAAGGTTGAGCCAGTCTTTGGAAACGTAGGGTATCCTGGGCATAGGTCATAGGAACAATTAAATCAATATCACCCCTCTGTGCCCATGCTTCCCAGTTTTGTTGTAACTTGTGGATACGTTCCCGTTCTGGTAAGGGAAATACCGCAGCGGACAAAATTAAATTGGGTCGCTGACTACGTAATTTCTGGGATACCTCGGCAACAAAGCTATCAACTTGTTGGGTGCGGAATTCTGTCCACTTTTGCCATATATTGCGTTGTCTGGGGGAAATCTTTTGCGGATCAACTCCAGTTAATTGCTGAAACCTTTCCCTAGCGGCTTTACCATAACCATAACTTCTTCCCCGTGCCGGGTCTTGGAAGGGATAGCGAATATAGTCTAGCTGTAAACCGTCAACTTTATACTTAGTCACAATTTCTGTGTACAGTCGCAGCAAATAATCCCTTACCTGGGGATTAGCGGGGTCAAAAAATGGCTTAGTCTGACCTGAAGGAATCATGCGTCCCCGGTTATCATAACCAGCCCAATCTGGATTTGCAGCTAGTACAGGACCAGGATAATTGGCTTTGATATTGAGAATTTTATTGTGACGGCGATTCCCAGCAGCAAAAGTCCATACCCAAGCGTGTAATTCCATACCCCGTTCGTGAGCCAGTTTTACTCCAGCTGCTAAGGGGTCCCAGCCTTTAGTTAAAGGGTTTTGCTGGGGTGCGACTTGACTGGGGTAAATAGTGTAACTAGAATTTACAGTTTCCAAAAATACCGTATTAATTCCCGCTTGCGCCATCCGGTCGAAAATTTTTGCCAATCCCTGTTCATTCCTAGCGCGGACAATTGTCCCCCTATCTAGCCACATTGCCCGGATTTCCGGCTGTGCTAAGCGTCTATCTAGAGGAAATTGCTGCCATAAAGCAGATTTTGCCGCTAACCACTGTTGACGCGCTTGTGCGTATTTTCTCTGGGAGATTAATCGGGGTAAATTTTGAGCAATTGATCTTGCCCTTGCTATGGCTTGTTCTCTGGTGACTGTAGATACTCCACCTTTAACAGAAGCAACTTGCGCTTGTTGTGCCTTTCCTTGGGGATTATTCGCAGATGCTGTCAAAGTTTCTCCATTAGCTGCTGCGGCTAAATGGGCACTTTCCACCCGTCCAATTAAATTTTCTAACTCTTGCTGGAGAGCGATCGCTTCCCTACGGTTAATGGGTTTTCTAGAAGTGGGTGTAATATCCACATCCACTTGAGTTTCCAACCTGTCAATATCTTCTTGGGGAACAGGGGATGCAAATTTAGGTACAACAGGTCTAGATATAGGCGCAGTGGCTGTTTTTTGAGGGATAGAAGGAGATGTTTTTCTGATTTGACCTGTTGGTTCAATTTTCCTATTTCCTTGGGCTTCTAGGTTGCTAGAGGCTTTAGCTACTACATTTGCAGAACAGCTTTGAGAACCTCCTGCTACTTTTTTATCCACAAAGTAAGGAGTTTTCACATAACGGTTGAGGCTAGCTTGTAACCAAGCAGTATCTAACTCCGGTTTAGCTGCAGTATCTACCCCCCAACGCCAACCAAAAAAGGTAGTATTATCAGTAGCTACCACAGCAGCGGGATTATCTGGAGAATTCCAAACCGCAGCAGCTTGAGTCCTTAAATTATTAGCAATAACTACACCACCCCGTACTTGCCCAAATAAGTCTTTTTGATTTGCCCAAGATTGGAACTTATTTTTTGACGGTTCTAGCTTTTGGGGTGTATTTAAACTGAATCCCCAATAACCCCCCAACATCGATCGCAATAATTGCCGTACCCCTGGTGCAGATAAACTCCCCACTGGACCGCTAGCAATTAAACGTCCACCTTTACTCATCCATTCTTCTAGGGCAATTACCTGTGCTGGTGATAGCATCTCCACATTGGGCAAAAACAAAATTGGACGTTCTCCCCAATCTGCCATAGTTCTGACACTATCTAAGGAAATTACGCAGTATTTTACCCCAGATGCCTGCAAGCGATTACTAATTCCCGTCCATTGAGTAGCATTTTCTTGGCTATAAACAACACTAATCACAGTTTGAGAAACACTTGCCGTTGCTGGTGCAACATGCAAAAAATTAAACAATAAAAATGGGAACTTACAAATAATAAATCCCGCTTTCTTGATATTTAATTTTCCACTGCATAAAAATTTTTCCCTAAATACCACCGTCCACTCCCAATTTAATTAACTGTACCTGCACATCTATTAGGAATCGGGTTTGATTTTTGTTGGCGTAGCCTGCGCTTGCGCTTATAAAATTAGGTATTTGTAGGGTGCGTTATAACTTTAGTCTAACCCACCATCCTGTAAAGACTTTGGTGCGTTGCGCTGTGCGACAACACAACGGCAATAAAGCGGAAGAAGTATCTACACCCGGACACTTGCTACAAGTTTGGAAACCAAAGCAACGCAGTGTCCTCGCTTTTTGCCTCCCCTACATATTTTTTCAAAAACCAAATATGATTCCTATAGAATTACCAGCCCTGATTGACTGACAAATCTTTTTGATGTAGGTTGGGTTGAAGCATGAAACCCAACAACCGCAACCGATTGCGTTGGGTGTCGTTCCTCCACCCAACCTACGAAATTTCAACACTTCCAAGACTTTTGTCAGTCAACCAGATTACCAGCCATCAATCTATGTTCTTTGTGTCTCTGTGTCTTCGTGTTTTTTTCTATCTTCCTCCAAACATCTCCCTTTCATTATTCCAGCTTTTGCATACAAGTTTTGATCAATTCTTCCACCCCCGAAACTGGAAATATTTTTGTATTCAATTTATCAGCAACTTCAGCTACTGTTATATCATCTAAAAAAACAGATTCGCCATGTTTTAACATTACCGTTGGTAGCAAAATTCCATCAGCAAAATTCTCTCCCTGTAACTTTAAAAGCAAATCATGGGCAGTTATTAACCCCGTTACCGTAATAGTCTGTCCCCAATAATCACTATTCAAAGCACGCATATTTACTTCCAAACCAGCAACAGAATTTAAACGCTGTAAAATTGGTTGAAATGCCACCTCAACTGCATTCCCAACTACCCAAGTAAATTTACGGGGTGTGACTTTTTTTGGTAATAACTTATCGGCAGCAGTATTAAACTGTTGCAAAAACAAACGAATGGAACCAACACCATTATCAATTTGGGGATAATCTTCATATTCCGCTGCCGATGGTAACTCCTCACCAGCAATCAAAAACCACTCATCAGCCAACCAAGCCAAAGTAGAATTATACCGTTGACGAAATTCTGCCTGTAGCGATCGCACTTGGGAAATCACTTCCATTGCTTTTTCCCTAGTAACTGGTATCAATTCGTCTCCTTGGGGACGAAACCTGGTTAATCCCACTGGCACCACTGCTACAGAAGCAACAGCAGGCACTTCGTCAGTATGAAATGACGCCAAATCTCTCAGGGTTTGTTCCAAATGTTCGCCATCATTAATACCAGGACAGACGACAACTTGTGCGTTAATTTGCAGACGTTTTTCTTGAAACCACTTGATTTGTTCTAATATTTGTCCAGCACGTTGATTTTTCAAGAGTTTAATTCTAACTTCGGGTTCTGTGGCATGAACGGAAACATATAACGGAGACAATCGCATCTGTTCAATTCGCTGCCATTCCCGTGGAGGTAAATTAGTTAAAGTTAGGTAAGAACCATACAAAAAACTGAGACGATAATCGTCATCTTTGAAATATAAACTTTCTCGCTTTCCTGGTGGTTGTTGGTCAATAAAACAAAAAGGACAGCGATTATTACACTGAATTAAACCATCAAATAATGCCGTTGCAAATTCTAATCCTAAGTCGTCATCATAGTCTTTTTCAATTTCAATTTGATGAAGTTTTCCTTGAGCATCTAAAACTTCTAATTCTAAAAATTCATCAGCACATAAAAAGCGATAATCTATTAAGTCACGAGGAGATATACCATTAATACTGACAATGGCATCTCCCGCTGTAAATCCAATTTCTGCCGCGATAGAATCAGCTAATACTTTTGTAATCAAAGCTGGACGAATATTTGTCATTTGTCATTTGTCATTTGTCATTTGTCATTTGTCATTTGTTATTTGTATGAATGTAACTAACAAATTACAAATAAATAGGGTTTGGTTAAGAAAAATAGTAGGTTGGGTTGTAGCTTGCTTCTGCGCAGCACTACGGTATTGAACTACAAAGGACTCATTAATTATTATTTCATATTTACCCATTACCAATTACCAATTACCAATTACCCATTACCAATTACCCATTACCAATTACCAATTACCAATTACCCATTACCCATTACCCATTACCAATTACCAATTACCAATTACCCATTACCCATTACCAATTACCCATTACCCATTTAACTATTTTTCAACAATCCACCTGCAATTGCCCCCAGTATTAATACCCCAAATACCAAGCGATACCAAACAAATACCCAGGTACTTCTGGTTTTGAGGAAGCGTATCAACCAGGCGATCGCTAAATAGGAAAATATTGCCGATGAAATGACTCCCGCAATTAAAGACAATATTCCCGCATCTCCAAATCCTGCTGATAACAAATCTTTTAATTCCACCAAACCTGCCAGGGTAATAGCAGGAATACCCAGTAAAAATGAAAATCGCGCTGCTGTTTCCCGTTCTAAACTCATAAATAGTCCCGCTGTTAAAGTAGAACCAGAACGAGATACACCGGGTATCAATGCCATAGCTTGCGCTAATCCCATTAAAACACCATCCTCCATGCCCAACTTATCAAAGTTGCGCCTTCTTTTACCCAGTTGTTCCGCTAATCCCATCAACAAAGACATGACAATGGAAGCAATAGCGATCACTGCCATACTCCGCAGGGTGGAATCATAAAACTCAGCGAACAGATTTTTGATCAGAAGTCCAAAAAATACAATGGGTATGGTGCCAAAGACAATTCCTAAGGCAATGCGAAAGTTGCTGTCTTGATAATCGGAACGGGAAACCGCACCTACAGCCCCCTTAATAACTTGTGTCAAATCTCCCCAAAAATACCATAGCACCGCAGCAATACTCCCCAACTGAATCACAGCAGTAAAAGCAACCCCCGGATCTCCCCAATGTAATGCCACAGGAACTGCCTTTAAATGGGCTGTGCTACTAATCGGCAAAAATTCCGTTGCACCTTGCACAAAGCCCAAAAAAATGGCTTGCCAAACATTCATCTGTGCTGTCACCGTTCCCACATCCATGCTGACATTTGCTTGGGTACTCAGAACCTTTGTCGGGGAAACCACCACACAAACAAAGGCAGATACCGTACCCAGAAGCATCAACAACCAATGTTTGGAAGTTTTAAATCGAACAAATCGAAACATCTATTTACCTGCTTTTGCTCTCACAACAACCATTTACACAATCAGTATCCCCAGACATCTTCCGGGAAAATTATCACCCCAGGTTATTGTGCCAATTCTATTGCACATAATTTACAAATTCTTCCCTACCTTGGGGATTCCATCACCCTGTTTTCCAAAATTTCTATGCAATATTACTTAATATTTTCACTTTATCAATGAATAATCCACAGACAAGACATGTTCCGTCTCTACATGTACTCTTGCGACTCGCAAAACAATTAAAAATTAAAAACTCCTAATTCCTGGGCGCAAGCTTTGCGCCCCTACAAACTCCACGCCTCCTAATTCATAATTCATAATTTATAACTCCCTACTTCCTGGTTGTGCCAAAATTCGGGTATAATCCAAAATGCCCCCAGGGGGGATTTGATGTTGTGATATCTTAAATAAGATAAAGTTAAGTAACAAATATTAAAAACTTTGGTTAACAATACTTTCTCCCCTTACCCTACTTCTAACCCCATGATTCAAAGCGTACAGCACCCCAGGGCTGGAATATTAAACTTATGGAAAATAGCGACTCAGCAAACTTTCTTAATATTTGCGGTGGCGGTATTTTTGGTATCCGTGCCAGTATTTATCGAAGCGCCATTGGTGCGATCGCTTCCCTGGGTAAGTTTAGGTTTAACAGGCTTTTGGGTGTGGTTAAGTTTCTCATTAATGTCACATTCTGTAACTTACCTTTGGGGAGATTTACTCTATGGGTTTAGTTGGAGTTGGTTAGCAGGGGCAATTTACTGGGGTTGGTTACGTTGGGAACCCCTATGGCACTTACCAGTAGAATCCATTGGTTTACCCTTTGCTGTGTGGTGTATGTGGCGTAACTGGGGCAAGGTTGGTAACTGGTTTTATTTCGGTTCCCTGCTGGGTACGGTGTTAACCGATATATATTTCTATCTAGTGGATTTAATGCCCTATTGGCGGCAAATTATGCGGGTAGAACCACAGGCAGTATCACCGATTTTACAAGCTGCAGTAGCACAAGTACAAACACCCTGGGGACAAGCTTGGGCACTGATTCTTGCCTCTGTGCTGTTAGTGGTAGGAATGATACCCTTAAGAATAGGTCAAGGACACTGGTATGCCTTTAGTGGAGCGGTATTAAGTACGATTTTGGTAGATTGTTTATTCTTGGTGGCTGCACTGATGGCGTAGTCTTTGAATTTTGAATTATTTTTCCTAATCCCCAATCCCCAATCCCCAATCCCCAATCCCATTTTTTCTACCCTTTCCCTTACAAAACTTTACATATTCCCATTTAAAAATTGTGGATATTAATCTGTTGTGTGTTGATAAAGCTATCAGTGATCGGTAGTAGGCAATCTTATGGGAAACTTACCTTTAGGGATCAATAGCTACTAATTCTTGGCTGACTCCTGTCAGGGTTCTGTAGTTAATAAGCAACCCCATACCCAAAGGCAGGGGATTGTGGATTAACGCTACCTGACCCAATAATTTAGGGACTTGGTTCCTTAGATATCGGTGATTTTTGTTTGATGGAAAGAGGTAGAAAAATTGTGAAACGATTAGTACGTTTATTAACAGTGTTTACTTTCTTGATAGTATGCTGCTTGGGATGGTTGTCTACGCCTCAAATAGCCCAAGCCGCTAATTTTAATAGTGTTGTTTTGCCTTCAGTCTCTATTTTGGCAGTTGAAGGGGCTGAATCCTTACGTAACACCGCAGATGAAAAGCTAGCAGATGTTTATGGTGACAAAATTGATTTGAACAATACTAACGTCCGGGCTTTTCAGAAGTATCGAGGAATGTATCCTACCTTGGCAAGTAAGATCATCAAGAATGCTCCTTACGATAAGGTAGAAGACGTACTTAACATTCAAGGCTTAAGCGAACGTCAAAAAGGAATCTTGGAAGCCAATCTAGATAACTTTACAGTTACACCAATGGCAGATGTATTTATCCAAGGAGATGATCGCATTAACCCTGGTATTTATAGATAACTGTATTTGCAGTTAATTTGGGCAACAATAATCCACTCCAATTAATTGGCAAAGGACACACAAACTAAGGATGTAGACACCCGCAAGGCGTTTACATCCTTAATTTGTCATAACATTCAAGTCATTCAACAAGCTTTGGTTTTGAGTCTGTGCTTAACTTGAACAAATCTGAACCTTATCCAGAATTCGATTTCCCCCCAGAGAAACTATTTCTTTAAGGTAATGGTTTCATCCTCAAAACTCGCCTCGCTACTATAGCGCTATAGGAAAAATTCGATTTTCCCCTAGAGAAACTATTTCGTTACGATAATCATTTCATAGGCAAAAACTCGCCTCGCTACTATAGCGCTATAGTAAGGATTCGATTTTCCCCTAGAGAAACTATTTCTTTAAGGTAATGGTTTTATGCTCAAAACTCGCCTCGCTACTATAGCGCTATAGGAAAAATTCGATTTTCCCCTAGAGAAACTATTTCTTTAGAGTAATGGTTTTATGCTCAAAACTCGCCTCGCTACTATAGCGCTATAGTAAGAATTCGATTTTCCCCTAGAGAAACTATTTCTTTAGAGTAATGGTTTCATCCTCAAAACTCGCCTCGCTACTATAGCGCTATAGCAAAAATTCGATTTTCCCCTAGAGAAACTATTTCTTTAGTTCCCTCCCAGAGAAACTATTTCGTTATGATAATCATTTCATAGGCAAAAACTGGTCTCCCTACTATAGCGCTATAGTAAGAATTCGATTTCCCCCTAGAGAAACTATTTCGTTACGATAATTATTTCATAGGCAAAAACTGGTCTCCCTACTATAGCGCTATAGTAAGAATTCGATTTCTCCCCAGAGAAACTATTTCGTTACGATAATCATTTCATAGCCAAAAACTGGTCTCCCTACTATAGCGTTATAGTAAGAATTCGATTTCCCCCCAGAGAAACTATTTCGTTACGATAATCATTTCATAGCCAAAAACTGGTCTCCCTACTATAGCGCTATAGTAAGAATTCGATTTCCCCCCAGAGAAACTATTTCGTTACGATAATCATTTCATAGCCAAAAACTGGTCTCCCCACTATAGCGCTATAGTAAGGATTCGATTTCTCCCCAGAGAAACTATTTCTTTAGAGTAATGGTTTCATCCTCAAAACTCGCTTCGCGCTTACTAAATTGCGGCTACAGATAATGGTATTTTGCTAGATAACACAATCTTAGCGGGTACCACTACCATAATGGCTGTTAGGAGCGCCATAATTAGGTGGTTCGTAATCACACTCCGCTTTAGATAGAAACCTTCCATCTTCTAACTTCCAAGAATCTACCAGGACATTTTCAAGGTTATTACTGGTATTAGCGCTTTCACAATTCACATTCATATTGCTAACACCTCCCCTGACATCAGCAATTTTACTAAACAGTGAAGCAAATACCATACAAAACATTATGCAAACTGTAATTCTCCAACTCTTGCTCATAACCCTAAGTAAACCCTCCTGTCTCTACACTGAATCGATTTTTCTTCGCTATCATTGAATATCTTTGATAATTTTTTTCTACCTAGATTATTTAGTTTTGATGAATTTTTATTTTGCTAACTTTACGAAAAAATACTGAAAGAAAATTTCCAGCACCTTTGTCAGCCAGAATATTACTGAAAATTCCAGAGTTATATTTTTAGTAATTTAATTTTTTGAGTTCAGTGTTTTAACCCTTGTGTCCTATAAATTAGCACGTTCAAATATGTCAGCTTGGCTTTAATTCATAAAGTCTTAATATTTATTGTGGAAAATACTAACTTTTATTAATTAAATTGATTGAACAAATGAACTAATAATCATTAATAGGTCAATATAGGCTAAATGAAAACAGTAATATTGCTATAGTGGCAGCTATTTAAATGAAAAATCTTTAAAGAAATTCAGTATATACCGAATATCAAAAGTAGTTTGTCAGTGTATTCACAGATAGCCGACTAGAAAATCTAAATTAACTATCAGTATATTTCTGTAGAATTATCCAGCAAACTCCAAGCGATTTTTACCAAAATGTTTAGCACGATACATGGCACTATCCGCTTGCTGTATTAATATTTCCATGTCTTGACTATGAACTGGGTAGATGCTAATACCTATACTGGCAGAAACTCTAGTGGTATTATCTTCCAAGACAATTGGTTCAGTAATGCTTGCGAGAATTTTTTGGGCAATTTTAGCAGCTACATCTACATGGGGAATTGCGCGTAAAATAATTGTAAATTCATCACCACCCAAGCGGGAAACAGTATCACTAACTCGCAAACAGTTACTAAGACGATGAGCAACGGTTACTAACAAGCGATCGCCCATTTCGTGCCCTAGGGTATCATTGACTTGTTTAAAGCCATCTAAGTCAATAAATAATAGCCCCACTAAGGAGTTGTTAGTTTTTGCCCACTCCAAGGACTCCTGAAGCTTTTCGGTGAAAAATTTCCGATTTGGCAAGCCTGTGAGGGGATCGTGATATGCTAAATAACGCAAGCGGTCTTCTTGTATTTTTAATTCATCATTGTAGCGAGATAATTCATCAGCAGTGCGCTGGAGGTTTTCTTCTCTGAGTTTACGTTCAGTGATATCACGAATAACACCAATTAAAAATACATTGCCAGCAGAGTCTTTGTGGAGCGATCGCTTAGTGGCAATTAAATAAGTCTTACCAGTAGCATCAGTAAATTTTTCTTCATGTTCTAAGGCTTTCTGAGTCCGAAAAACTAGGCGATCACGAAAGTAAAAAGCATCAGCTTGATGTTTGTCAAAAAAGTCATATTCAGACTTTTCTAACAAAAGGTTTTTGGGATAACCAATCAATTGACAATATGCCTCATTTAAGACAATCCACTGGTATTTTTCATTTTTGACAAAAATGGGATCGGGAATCGTATTAATCAGTTGAAACAAAAATTCTTTAGAGCGTTTTAACTCTTCCTGCATGTTAGCAATCTGATAGATGATGGCAATAGCTGAAGCCCAAAAAGTTAGAAACGCAGGCACAACTGGTATCCACCAACCATCAAGAAATACAAGGTAAGCGCAACTAATTAGTAATAAACAAGAAAAAATAATACTAAAGATACTCTTACTTGTTCTTTGTGTTTGCCATACAGTCATTGTTCCCAAATAAGACCAAACAAATATCCATAACCATTCCCAAGGTTCGTACCAAACTTTGAGTAAAGGTCTTTCTTGGAGAGCAGCTGAAATTAACTCGCTGATAAAATAAGCTTGTAGTTCTACTCCTGCCACAGGTTGAACCTGATCTATTAAACGGCTAGAATAGGGAATTAAAAAGAAATCCTGGAGACTAGTAGCAGTAGAACCAATAAGTACAATCCGATCCTGAAACCAGCTAATTGGTACTTTGTCTGCTAGCATATCCCTTAAGGGAACTTTGCGGAAACCACAATTTGTCTGTGATGATTTTCTACAACCCGGTTTGGGGAAATTAGACAAGATTTGGTATCCTCTGTTATCTGCCCTGACATAGGCACCGTCATTGGGTTGGAAACGATAGAAAACTGCTTTACCTAACTGTAAATACTTGCGATTGTTTGCTGCTTGCTGAGGATTAATACCCTCTGCCTTTAAATACAACTTTGCCAGTTTCAGAGCAAAACTTTCATGTGCTTGGTTCTCAACATGCCAATACAATAAGCTGCGACGTATTTTGCCATCAGCATCATGTAGTACGTTGTTAAAACCCACTTGATTTTGCTGACTAAGTACTGGTGGTGGTTCTACCCTAATGCTGCTTTTATGTGCTAATAGTTCAATACCAATTAAATTGGGCAGAGATTTATAAGTATCTACCAGTTTTTGATAACCTGGTTCTACTGGTAAATTACGGTAAATATCCAAGCCTATGGCACGTGGTTGATAAAGTTTTAATTTCTGTAATAATTGAGCAAGAACAGCATCTGAAATAGGCCAAGATCGAAGTTCCCGTAAAGAAGGTTCATCAATTTCTACAATCACTATGCGTTCTTTTAAGGGTTCATCTGGACGTAAGCGAAAAAATTGATCTAAAACAGCCCATTCTAAAGGCTGCAATAGTCCAAAAAACCGCAAAATAAGAATGCACAATGCAATACTGGAGGCAGTAATTAATTCTCTGTTTCTGCTTTCAAACAGTTTTTTGAATATAAGTTTTTTGAATCTAAAAATTAAATGCAAACTAGGTCTAATTGACTGTTTACTCATTCCCATTTCCTGGTTAAGAGCAAGAGTATTTTCATGTATTTGTATATTTGTTTCTAGTTATCTAACTAGGTGAAAAATATGATTATTTTATGTTAAGTTGTTTAGGTATAGTCAAAAGTTGAATTATTAAATAAATTTTTTATTTTTAACATTACGCTATTCAAAAAAAATCGACATTTTATTCATCATGATATACAAAAATACAAATACACGATGGCTATTTTTGTCACATAAAGGATAAAAAAGATACTTAATTGTGAAAGTGTATTTACCAAAATATTACAATTATTTGCAAAAAAGTCAACTTGTTAAAAAGTTATTAAAATTCCTTGCCCACAAGGGAGCAAGGAATTTGGTAATAGGTAATTGGTAATAGGTCATGGTAGGCTCAATTACCCATTAGCGCAACCTTAACAGTTGACTCTACACACAGTCAGGGTGTAGCATAGCCATCGTTTTGGTGAAGCCAGTTCAAGCTATTTAAAAGCGTCAGGAAAATTCTTAAAGTCTTTTGAACCCTTATAGCCAGACAATTGAGCCAATCTATCTAGCCTTTGGACATTGGGATAGAGCTTACCATTAATCTCCCAGGTAGGATAACCTTGAATGCCAGCCGCTTTACACAAATCTGGACGGGCATTTTTTCCGTTTTGGTCGCACTCAATAATATTTAGCTCTTTGTAGGCAGTTTTGCCAAACAGTTGCTTTTGTTCATGGCAATGGGGACACCACCAAGCAGCATATTTTTTGGCGCCAATTTGGCTCAGATGACGGGCTAATTCAATTTCTGCCTCACCGGAAGTGGTAGTTACTTCCCAACCAATTCCACGTGTTGGCTGCCCTCTAGGAGTCAGAAACGGACCATTATTCGGTGCGTAAATGGCTAAAGTCCCAACCAGTGTCACCATCCCCACAATAATCGCAGTAAAGAAAATTTGCCCTAAATCCTCCCAAGTGCGACCTACTAGAGTCAGTACCAACATACTCAAGGAGAATAAAGCTGAAGCAATACAGTAAGGGCAAATGGCTTTAATTTCAGATGCCAGGACATACATCAGGTAGCCACTGAAAACAGTCATGGCAATTCCACCCATCAGCAGCAGCAACCAGGTTAAGTTTTCTAAATTTTTGCGCTGAGTTTTATTATCTTCGGCTTTGATTGCTAAAGGAGCTAAAGCAAATATTGCCATGCTCAGGTAAGCCAAAAACCCGAACAAGGTTAATGGTTGACCAAAAATAGTTGCCCAACGACTGGAAAGCACATCAGTGCAACCAGCTGCATTGGCACCTGCTTGGGCTATACAAGCTACATTGCCTCCTGTTAGCTTTTCAAAGGTGAGGTAACCTGTAACCAAGGCACCACAAGCGGCGATCGCACCAATTATTGGACGCGACCATCTATGAATCCAAGGAGTATAACGACGGCGAATCATAACATAACTTGGTAATTGTTAATTGGTAATTGGTAATTGGTAATTGGTAATTGGTAATTGGTAATTGGTAATTGGTAATTGGTAATTGGTAATTGGTAATTGGTAATTGGGAACAAGGATTCCCTTTACCTTTTACCCTTTACCTAGTAGTCCAACAAGCAAACTTTGCCCTTGTTCACCTCAGCAAAGTTTAGTCCTCCCTTCTACCTACTTCCCCTACTTTCCCTACTTCCCCTACTTCCCCTACTTTACCTAACCCGCCAATTTTGGATTGGTCGAGTACTAGTTTAAGAGTGTAATTTTACCGAGGACATTGACTTGCCTTCACCTTTGGAATTCCAATTTTGGCGTGCTGCTTCCACAAATTGACTGACACGATTGGGGTCAATAGGCAGTTCTCTTTGACCATGGCGTTTCAAAGAACTGGAGACAATTACACCATCTGCTGCTTGCATCAGTGTAGCAATATTTTCCCAACTAGCCCCACTACCAATAAATACTGGTGTACCTTTAGCTGCTGTAGAAGCCAGTTCTAAGTCTTCTAAACTAGGAGGACTACCTGTAGCCCAACCAGATAAAATGACTGCGTCTGCTAAACCCCGTTCAATGGTATCAGCAACCGCGTTGGTTAGATTTTCCACTCCTAAGGGACGGGCATGTTTTACCAGGACATCGGCAAGAATTTTTACATCCCTACCTAATTCCCGACGATAACGCAATAATTGATGTGCTTCTCCTTCAATCAATCCCTGATCCGTTGACATTACCCCGGTTAGTACATTCACGCGAATAAATTCTGCCCCCACACAACTGGCGATCGCCATGGCACTTTTGGCGTCGTTGCGTAACACATTTAAGCCTATGGGTAAGGTTACCAAATTCTGTATCTGCTGTACCACCACTGTCATGGCACTTACAATCGCTGGATCAACTTGGTTTTTGGTAAAGGGAGCATCAAAAAAATTCTCCACTACAATGCCGTCTACACCACCACTAGCTAGGGCAGTTGCTTCTTGTTCGGCACGGTCGATTACTGCTTTGAGGCTACCTCCCCAACGGGGTGAAGTCGGCAGAGGTAATAGGTGAACCACTCCAATAATCGGTGTTCTGGTTTTAAATAGCTGATATAAGTCCACGTCTTGTAACTATATAAGGACGACCGCAGGACAGTAAGTTTACTAGGGATTGGGAATTGGGCATAGGGGCTTTAAACAATTATCAAGGTCTGTGAATTCTCTTTCCCTTGGGGAATACCAAGAAATAAATTATCCCATATTGTGGGGTAGGCATCCTTGCCTGCCCTATTGTGGGGTAGGCATCCTTGCCTGCCCTTGCATACAGGCAAGGATGCCTGTAGCACGGGTATTTGCAAGTCCCTTGAGTTTTTAGGAGACTCTCAATTCCCTCTCCCGTTCTATCAGTCCTTTGATTTAGAATTAAATTTGTGTTGAACTGGTTGCTTTGTCGCCTCCCCCTAAAGATGGAAATTGCCATCAAAGCTCCCATAAGATATGTTAAGATAAAAGCTGGCTATTAAAAGAGGAGTTTGCCACTCACAAGAGGCGTGCATTTTGGGAAGTTTTTCCTGCTGCCGGGAACCTTTAATTAGGGCTTTTGAGTCCAGAAAGAAGTACCATTACCGCCATTTAGGCGCGCCAGCGCGTTTTTCCCAAGGGTTGCGACTTCTCTACACACGCCACTGGCACTTGACACGAATACCAAGACGCTCCTTTGAAGCTACTCTCTGAGGAATTGTTTTAAGGGCGATGGCAAGTGTCGAGCCGAGGGCTGCTTTGCGCTCTTTAAGGCGGCTTCCCAAAGGGTAGATTTACAACGCAGGCGCTGCGGTAGTGTACAATACTAACAGCAAAAATATTACAAAATATTACGAGTGTCTGATTTACCCAAAAAAGCTCCTTAGTTTTCCTCTGAACAAGAGGCTAAGTAAAGCCATCCTAGCATGATTCCTACTATCGGGGGTCATAGCTAGCTTAGGGTGCCATAGTAATTGGGTGTGAAATTCCATACCTATTTATTGATCAACCAGAAACTCAAACACAGAATGTTGAACTACAACGAAAAAGCGGAAAATAATTTCTGAATATGGGTGACAAGCCAACCATTGCAATATCTCACCTAGGCTGCGAAAAAAATCGAATAGATACAGAACATATGCTGGGGCTGCTAGTAGAAGCAGGTTACGGCGTAGATAACAACGAAGATTTAGCAGATTATGTGATTGTTAATACATGTAGTTTTATCGAAGCAGCACGGGAAGAATCCGTCAGAACATTGGTAGAACTGGCAGAGGCAAGTAAAAAAATAGTAATTACCGGCTGTATGGCGCAGCACTTCCAAGAGCAGTTATTGGATGAGTTGCCAGAAGCAGTGGCGGTAGTTGGTACGGGTGATTATCACAAAATCGTAGATGTGATTGAGCGGGTAGAAGAAGGAGAGCGGGTTAAGCAGGTGAGTGCCGAACCGACCTATATCGCCGATGAAACTACACCGCGCTATCGCACCACCACCGAAGGTGTTGCTTACCTAAGAGTTGCAGAAGGATGCGATTATCGTTGTGCTTTTTGTATTATTCCCCACCTGCGCGGCAATCAGCGATCACGGACTATTGAATCCATTGTTGCTGAAGCTGAACAATTAGCAGCACAGGGAGTACAGGAAATTATTTTGATTTCCCAAATTACTACCAACTATGGTGTGGATATTTACGGAAAGCCGAAGTTGGCTCAATTGCTGCAAGCTCTGGGAAAAGTAGATGTGCCGTGGATTAGGATGCACTACGCCTATCCTACGGGATTGACCCCAGATGTAATTGCGGCAATCAAAGACACACCCAACGTCTTACCTTACCTAGATTTACCCCTGCAACATTCCCATCCGCAAATTCTCCGTGCCATGAACCGTCCTTGGCAAGGCAGGGTGAATGATGGGATTATCGAAAATATCAAAGAGGCTTTACCAGAAGCGGTACTACGGACAACCTTTATTGTGGGTTTCCCAGGGGAGACTCAAGAGCATTTTCAGCATTTGTTGCAGTTCGTCCAGCGTCATGAATTTGACCATGTAGGGGTGTTTACATTTTCACCAGAGTCAGAAACCCCTGCTTATAACTTACCCAATCAACTGCCGCAAACAGTGATGGATGAACGACGGGATGCCCTAATGGCTATCCAACAGCCGATTTCCCTGAGAAAAAATCTCCAACAAGTGGGGAAGGTAGTAGATGTTCTCATCGAGCAACAAAATCCCCAAACTGGAGAATTAATTGGTCGTTCTTCTCGATTTGCCCCAGAAGTAGACGGACAGATATATCTGAGGGGGGATGCACGATTGGGAAGCATTGTGCCAGTAGAAATCCAAAACGCTGACCCATATGACCTTTATGGGCAAGTTATCAATAGTCCAGTTGCTATTTTTTAGTTTTGGTTGTTTACCCCTAAAAACCTTACAGGTGCAGAAACCTGCCCCTAATAACCGATTACTAATTCCGAAATCCAACTAACATATTTAGGAGAATTGATGAATCTTTCCTTTCAAGAACTAGGAATTTCCGCCGAACGTATTCAACACCTAGAATCTCTGGGCTTTGAAACACCAACAAATATTCAAGCACAAGCAATTCCCCATCTGTTAGCGGGTCGTGATGTTGTAGGTCAATCTCAAACCGGAACTGGTAAAACAGCAGCCTTTTCTCTGCCAATTTTAGAAAGGCTAGATGTGCGTCAAAGGGCAGTACAAGCCTTAGTTTTAGCACCTACCCGGGAGTTAGCCATCCAAGTTCACAATGCAATGTCCAACTTTGTGGGCAATCAAGGATTACGGGTTTTGGCAATTTATGGTGGACAATCCATAGAACGTCAAATTTCCCAACTTAAACGCGGTGTTCACGTTGTTGTGGGAACTCCCGGACGGGTAATAGATTTACTTGACAGAGGCTGTCTGAAGCTAGATGAAGTCAAGTGGTTTGTCTTAGATGAAGCCGATGAAATGCTAAGTATGGGCTTTATCGATGACGTGGAAAAAATCCTTGACCAAGCACCCCAAGAACGTAATACAGCTCTATTCTCGGCAACCATGCCACCCACAATTCGTCATCTGGTGAGCAAGTTCTTAAATTCCCCAGTTACAGTTACCGTACAGCAGCCTAAAGCCGCACCTAACAAAATCAATCAATTGGCTTACCTCATCCCCCGTCATTGGACTAAAGCTAGGGCATTACAGCCAATTTTGGAAATGGAAGATCCAGAAACGGCATTAATCTTTGTGCGTACCCGTCGCACCGCTGCTGAGTTAACCAACCAATTGCAATCAGCAGGACACAGTGTAGATGAATACCACGGTGACCTATCTCAACAAGCTAGAGAACGGTTGCTGACAAGGTTCCGTAGTAAGCAAGTACGCTGGGTGGTAGCAACTGATATTGCGGCACGGGGTTTGGATGTAGATGAATTGTCCCACGTGATCAACTTTGATTTACCGGATAGCCCAGAAACCTATGTCCATCGTATCGGTCGTACAGGTAGGGCTGGTAAAGAAGGTACCGCCATTTCCCTGGTGCAACCCTTTGATCGCCGTAAACAACAGCAATTAGAACGTCATGTACGTCAAAGCTGGCAAGTACTGTCCATTCCCACCAGGGCACAAATTGAAGCGCGACAACTGGATAAATTACAAGTCGAAGTCAGAGAAACCTTAACTGGTGAGCGTTTGGCTTCCTTCTTGCCTATTGTCAGCGAACTGAGTGAACAATATGATGCCCATGCCATCGCTGCTGCTGCATTGCAAATGGCTTACGACCAAACCCGTCCCGCTTGGCTAGCAGAAGAAGAAATTCCCGAAGAACAAATGCAATCCACTCCCAAGCCCAAATTACGCAATGGACGGCGCAAATTTGCAGGCGATCGCAACCGTTCTTCTCGCAATGGCAATGATGGGGAAAGAAGGGGAACTCCTAAACCCAAGCTGAAAACAGAACGTCGTCAGCCTTCTATGTCATCTAGTGAGAAATTAAGTTCTGGTAGCGTTAGGGAATCAGCTTCTTAAGGTAATGGGTAATGGGTAATGGGTAATGGGTAATGGGTAATGGGTAATGGGTAATGGGTAATGGGTAATGGGTAATGGGTAATGGGTAATGGGGAATGGCTAGCAAGACTTTCTTCTTTTCCCTAGACCCACTCATACCAATTTGAAAAAAGAATGGGACACATCTTGGGTTGGTAGGGGCGTAGTTTCCGCGCCCCTACAATTGGATCTGTTGCAAACATTTTTTGATTTGGTATCACTCAACCCAAAACCGCTATTGAAAGCTTGATTGTAAATTTTTGTAACAGATTCCCTAAATGATATTTTTCACGGCAATCAGCAAGTTTTGCAGAAATATTTCTATTTGTAAAGAACGGAATTTCAAGGCTTACAATGCCATTTTTTGTGCTAAAATTAGTTAACCGTTGGGTTATCCTGCGATTTTTTTTGTCATGATTTCTTGACTTAATTGTGATACTTATAAGTAAGAATGACTAATTTGATCTAACTGGCTGATTTCATCATCATTTAATTGCCAATCTAAAGCCCCAATATTATCTCTGACCTGTTGTGCGGTTTTTGACCCTGCAATAGGAATCACATTCCCTTGAGCAATTAACCAATTCAAACTTACTTGTGCGGGAGTGCGTCCGTATTTTTGTGCAAATTGACGTAACAAAGAGATTAGTGGCTCAATTTTCCTTAAACCATCTTGACTAAATTTAGGGTCTATTTTTCTGGCACCAGTGGGGGTTTTACCGCCATCAACACTATATTTACCCGTCAGTAATCCCTGTGCCAAAGGACTGTAAGCTAAAATTGTTACATCTAATTTTTTGGCAGTTTCCAGAATGCCATTAGTTTCAATTTGACGATTCAGCAAAGAGTAGCGTACCTGATTCACAGCTAACTTCACCCCACGACGAGCCAATATTGACTGTGCTGACTCCATTTGCTGGGCAGAGTAATTACTAACACCTATGGCAGCAATTCTTCCCCGTTGCACCTCATCAGCAAGAGCATTCATCAAAGTTTCCTGGCTCATAAAAAAGGTAAAGGGCCAATGCACTTGGTATAAATCGATTCGTTCCATCTGCAAGCGCTTGAGACTAGCAGTTAAAGCATCAGCAACAGACCCAGATGTAAATCGCCAGGGCAGAGGACCAAACTTAGTGGCAATTTGCACCTCTCTATCAGTGTTTTTCATGAATTGCCCCAAAAACTCTTCACTCAATCCCATGCCATAAACTTCTGCTGTATCAAAAAAGGTGACACCAGCATCTAAAGCAGTGGTGAAAGCTGCTTGCAATTCCTGTGCGCCATAATCATTGCCATAATTCCAAAACAGCTTATCTCCCCAAGCCCAAGTTCCAATACAAAGGGGTTTCACTGCTAGACCATTTTGTCCTAATGTAATTGTTTCCACCTTGATAACACTGAATAAATTTACACTTGTTTACATGTTCTAGTGTAACTTTAGCCGAATATTCGACTCTCGTTACAAGGTTTTACCTTGTAATGCATTTTAGAGCAGGCTGCTGCCTCCCATGAAGTCTGGAGGCAGAGCCTTCAACGGATGCGTTTCCAGGCTCAGCCTGGAAACAAGTTAAACTCTAGAAACCGAGAGATTACAGATGCCGTGTCCCTAAAATACGCCGACAAATTATGGATTCACCACCCATTGTTGAATATTTTGTAATTGGAAAGTTCCTTAACCATCAGCAATTGCATAATTAGTAGCGCATTTAGGGCTTCCAGGGTTTATCTTGGTGATCGAAGATGAAATCCTCAACCCTTGACTGTGGAATTGGCTATGGCAAGCGATGATTTTGTAAACAATTCTCAATTTAACGATTCATTGAATAAACCCCCAATACCCAAAGTAACATTACTGACAATGTTCCGATTAGGCTTGTTTCAAATGGGATTGGGTATGATGTCGATTCTCACCCTGGGTGTGTTGAATCGGATCATGATTAAAGAACTGGCAATTCCAGCTACTTTAGCATCGGTTACCATTGCCATGCATATGTTTGTTTCTCCCTCCCGTCTGTGGTTTGGGCAGTTGTCTGATGCTAAACCGGTAATGGGTTATCACCGCACAGGTTATGTGTGGATCGGGGCTTTACTATTTGCCTTAGCATCATTTTTCGCTGTGCAAGTTACTTGGCAGTTGGGTGCTAGTTTTTACTCCCAAGGCTGGACTATAACTACCTACGGTTGGGTAGCACTGCTGGGGGGAATTTTTGCTTTTTACGGATTGGCACTCAGTTCCAGTTCTACTCCCTTTGCGGCTTTGTTGGTAGATGTATCGGATGAAGATAACCGCTCAAAATTGGTGGGGATCGTGTGGTCAATGCTAATGGTGGGCATTGTCATCGGTGCGATCGCCAGTTCAAAGTTATTACCACCCGCAGCTAGCTGTCAAGAAAGCGCTATCGGCACCGTATCTCTATTTAGCAACCCTGCCCAATTAGTACCATTACAAGCTTCTATCAATCGTCTGTTTATGATTATGCCTGCTGTGGTTTTGGGCTTATCAGTATTATCCACATTTGGCATTGAAAAAAAATACTCCCGCTACAGTTCTCGTTCCACTGTCACAGAACGAGAAGATGCAATTACCCTCTCTGCGGCATTCTCTATCTTAACTGCTAGTCGTCAAACTGGTCTATTTTTCACCTTTTTACTAGTGATGACCATATCCTTATTTATGCAAGATGCCGTAATGGAGGCTTACGGTGGGGAAGTATTTAGGATGTGTGTATCAGAAACAACTAGACTAAATGCTTTTTTCGGCATGGGAACCTTGGTAGGTATCAGTGCTACCGGATTTTTGCTTGTACCCCGTCTAGGTAAACTCAAAACTGCCAAAGTCGGATGTATGGCTGTAGCTATGACCTCCTTGATAATTCTGATAGCGGGATTTACCGCTAACAAACAATTTTTACAACTGGCATTGCTGTTATTCGGTTTAGCCTCTGGAACTACCACCACAGGTGCTTTGACTTTAATGCTAGATTTGACAGCAGCGGAAACTGCTGGTACTTTTATTGGAGCTTGGGGCTTAGCACAGGCAATGGCAAGGGGTTTGGCAACAGCTACTGGTGGTGTGGTGCGCGATATCGGTAAGCAGTTATTTACTGAACCTGTATTGTCCTACGGTTTGGTATTTGTCCTGCAAGCTATGGGAATGTTAACAGCCATTTGGTTAGTTAGTCGCATAAATGTGAAAGAATTTCAAATGAGCGCTAAAGCTGCAATTGCATCTGTGATTGCTAACGATTTGGATTGATTTTTAACTGCCCATGACTGAATTTTGGACAACGGTGATTGAATTTGCCCAAACAACCACCACCAGAGTGGGAGGGCAACTTATGCAAGATTTTGGGCAAGTGCAGGCATTGCACAAACCAGATGGCAGTTTGGTAACCCAATCTGACAAATGGGCTGATCGGGAAATTCAGGATGCGATCGCTTCCACTTTTCCCGGTTACGGTATTTTAACTGAAGAGGGAAATACGGTTTTTCCGGGGACGGAATGGTGTTGGGTAATCGATCCCCTAGATGGTACTACCAATTTTACAAGGGGCATTCCTTTATGGTCAATTTCCCTAGGTTTACTGTATCGGGGTACACCTGTATTTGGTTATGTATATTTGCCAGCCCTAGGTCAGTCTTTTCATGGTTTTTGGCAAGGTACATCTGGCTTAAGTACACCTACGGGAGCATTTTGCAACCATCACCCGATTCACGTTAGTAGTGATGCTCCCAGCCATCAACACTTATTTAATGTCTGTGCCCGCAGTACTTCTGTTATCCGTCCAGGCTTCCCTTGTAAATTCAGAATGCTTGGTGTCGCTAGCTACAATTTACTTACGGTTGCTGTGGGAGCGGCTATTGGTGGTGTGGAAGCTACTCCAAAAGTATGGGATATAGCCGCAGTTTGGGTAATTGTTCGGGCAGCTGGAGGGAGTTGGTTATCCCTGGCTTCAGAACCGTTTCCCCTATCACCACAAGTAGATTATAACGGTCGTTCTTTTCCCACCCTGGTTGTTAGTCGTAAAGAGTTAGTGCCGGAATTTACACCTTTTATGCAAGAGTTGTAGATTAACGAAGGGTAGATTATTGATTCTGGGGGGAGCATCCTAATTGATTTAACAACGTAGGGGCACAGCATGATTTCATTTTCGCAACATAATTCAAGATTTAACCCAGGTTCCATTCCATCAATGTGTTTTATTTAACAAAGTACATCAATGAAATTAGGACGGGCAGGGATGCCCATCCCACCAGGTTTATTTAACAACGTAGGGGCACGGCATCGTTTAATTCTCACCACACAAACAAAGATTTAACCCACGCCGTGCCCTATGTGTTAGATTTCACAAATTACCTCAGTGAAATTAGGATGGTCAGGGATGCCCATCCCACCAGGTTTATTTAACAACATACATAAATAAAATTAGGATGGTCAGGGATGCCCATCCCACCAGGTTTATTTAACAACGTAGGGGTACGGCATCGTTTAATTCTCACCACACAAAGAAAGATTTAACCCACGCCGTGCCCAGGTAGGTAAGATTATTTTATGATTGATCTATTATGGATCGTTTATGATATAGCTTTTCTCAGTCTGGTGAAGTACAGATGAAATTACTAAAATTATTGTGGGGTAGAGAGCAGCGCGTTGCGGAGCCAGTCACGTGCGCGGGTTTCCCGCGTTGAGTGAACTGGCGTTGGGGTACTCTCCGTAGACG
>JASJCY010000276.1 GCA_030065825.1 Nostocaceae cyanobacterium
GGTCAAGCAATTACTCTAGCGCTATAGTTTTTTCCGGGGTCAAGCAATTACTCTAGCGCTATAGTTTTTCTCCGGGGTCAAGCACTTACTCTAGCGCTATAGTTTCCGAGGTCAAGCCCTTACTTTAGCGCTATAGTTTTTTCCGGGGTCAAGCAATTACTCTAGCGCTATAGTTTTTTCCGGGGTCAAGCAATTACTCTAGCGCTATAGTTTTTCTCCGGGGTCAAGCACTTACTCTAGCGCTATAGTTTTTCTCCGGGGTCAACCAGTTACTCTAGCGCTATAGTTTTTTCCCGGGTCAAGATTGCAGGGTGCGTTATGCTTTGCAATAACACACCCTGCTAACCTATGTTCTAGTTACCAAGGTCACGCTGGTAACTAGGGGAGTTGAGGCTCTGCCTCGTAGTTCTCGCCCGAGTAAGTGCAACTTTTATACCAATTTGAAAAAAGAATGGGACACATGCTCGGTTTGTAGGGGCGCGGTTTCCGTGCCCCTACAATTGGATCTGTTGCAAACATTTTTTGATTTGGTATTAGTTAGAACAAATATTCGTAACGCACCCTACTAATTGGATATTTTTTTATCATCCTGGCGGGAAGACCACAGATAGAGCGTTAAGCGGAATCTGGGGATGTAGGCTCAGCCTTCCCGGAGGGTGAGCCAGGGCAGGATTTAGGACACTTAACTAATTGACTTGAAAAAGATAAGTCTTGTATAGTAAACCTCATGGGAAATAAAGCTTACAAATTTCGACTGTATCCAAACAAAGAGCAATCAGCATTTTTAGCAAAATGTTTTGGTTGTTCCAGGTTTGTCTACAACTATTTTTTAAGACTCACAACAGACATCTACGCGGAGTCTAAAAAATCTCTGCGTTACAAAGAATGGACAAAATTGTTAACGGATTTAAAGTTAGAATTTGAATGGCTTAAAGAGGTTAATTCCCAGTCACTACAGCAAACTCTTAAGAACTTAGAGTCAGCATTTACTAGATTTTTTAAGAAGTTAGGAGGATTCCCGAATTTTAAGAAGAAAAGTGCTGCGGCACTCTAAAAGATTGCCGCAGCACTTTTCAGTAGATGAAAATGGGTTTCTCAAGATTCCTAAGATGACACCTATTAAGATGGTGATTCATCGAGAGATATTAGGAACACCAAAGAATATCACCATCTCTAAAACACCTTCGGGTAAATATTACGCATCAATAGTTACTGAACAAGATGTTCCACCCCAAGTAGCAACTGTGAACCCTGAGGGTGACAAGATAGGTCTAGATTTAGGGTTAAAAGAGTTCGCAATTACATCAAAGGGTGAGAAGTTTGAGAATCCTAGATACTTTCAAAAGTCTTTACGACGACTCAAGATAAGACAAAGGAGGTTAAGCAGAAAACAGAAAGGTTCTAGCAACCGCAATAAAGCTAGAGTCACTGTTGCTAAGATTCACGAGAAGGTGGCTAATCAACGGCAAGATTACCAACACAAAATAAGTCTGAAGCTGACTTCTGAAAACCAAAGAATATCAGCGGAAAGTCTAAATATCAAAGGAATGGTAAAGAATCGTAAGTTAGCCAAACAAATAACTGATGTAGGGTGGGGAAATTTCCTCACTATGTTGGAATACAAAGGAGATATCTATGGGTGTGAAATTCACTATGTAGATAGATTTTTCCCTAGTTCAAAAAGATGTTCTAATTGCGGCTACATCAAGCAAGACTTAACACTTGCTATTCGTGAATGGGAATGTCGAGAATGCAAAAGCTTTTGGGACAAAGATATTAACGCTGCCCTTAACCTGATGCTGTTCTCTGAGTCAAAAATACCCTTGGAAGAAGGGAAATCTACGCCTGACCAGCTAGTTGCAAGACTAGAGATGAACCGGGGTACTGGTTCAGGGCAGGAAGCCCCTAGTTTCGCGTAGCGAAACTAGGGGTACTTCACTTGTAATTCCCTAATTCTGTTTTCAAATAGATATTACCTTGTTTTTGATGTTTTCAAGGTGCAGGAAACTGTATAAAATTAGCGAAACAAATATTAAAAACTCAAGATTGAAGCACCGATATTATCAAAGATAACAAGGGAGGAAGCAAGAGAGTAGCAGCTACTAACACCGCCACCAAAGCACAAACAAGCACTGCACCAGCAGCACAGTCTTTGGCTATTTTTGCCAGTTCGTGGTAAGTGTGCTTAACGGTTAAATCAACAACAGATTCGATGGCTGTATTCACTAATTCCAGTGCCATAACCAAACCGCTAGTGATGCCAATGACCGCAATTTCTACAGGTTTAATTTGTAAAAAAATACCCAAGCTAATAGCAGTGAGACAAACCGCTACATGAATGCGAAAATTTCTTTGAGTTTGAAAAGCATAGCTAATACCACACCAGGCATACTTAAAACTCATGAATAAATTAGAAGCAACCTGCCAAGCAAGGGGTCGTTTTGGATTCACCACAGTTTCCAAGGGGTTTGGCTTTGCTGGGGAAGAAACTTGTTGGGACATAGTCATAACGGTACACCAAGGTATTCTAACTGGGATTTTGAAGAAATTTGCCAGACACAGGTCAGTTGTTGCGCATTTCCTTCTGGTATATAATCAATATTGTGGAAATATAAATACTTATATCTTTATACACATGCAAACCATAGCTAGGCAACGTTAATATTTACGCCTATGCTTTGCAGTAAATTTACTTGTTTATTCAACATTCGCACTAAACTTTCTTCGTCAGGATGATCCCAACCTAGTAAGTGTAGTAAAGCATGAGCTGCCAACCATTTTAATTCCGTTGAGAGGGAGTGTCCCATTTCTTGAGCTTGGTGCTTGGCTCTAGGGACAGAAATGACAATATCGCCAAGGTATAAAGGCATAGAGGCTGACATTTCTGGACTTTGAGGACAGTTTACCTCTAATGCAGCAAAAGTTAAAACGTCTGTGGGCTGATTTTGATGACGATATTGGTGATTGAGCGCCTGAATTTCTGCATCATCTGTTAACCGCAGCCCGATTTCATAACTGAGTGCTGGCGGTAATTCAGATTCGAGAATTTGCAACCAACGATGAAACCAGTCTCCCCAAGCTTGAGGAGAAATACGGGCATCACTATCCTCAATCAACTCCTGATGATCATCCTGTACGTATAATTCAACTTGCACTATCTACACAGTCTCCTACACACCTAATTATGAATGATTTTATGTTCATCAGGGAGATCAGCGAGTTAGGTAAGCAAGTCCCACCAAAAGTGCTAACAGCCCCACAGTAGTAAGTGCAAAGTGCTTGAAGGAAGTACCACCCTTTTGCACCATATTACGCATGGCAAGTTTAACGTAAGTTGGTTTGGGTTCTGTTGATGGAGAATCGCTCATGAGAATTTGACCGCAAACTACTTTACCAATGTAACAGTTTGTTGAACTCACAACTGCCATATTGCCCTTTTGCAGCATAAAGGGACTTGCAAATAAAAAAATATCCCAAAATTTGATAGTGGTACAGGCATCCTTGCTTGTATAGGTGTCCAAACAAGGATGCCTACCCCACAATATGGGATAATTTATGATACTGTTGGCAAATTAATGAATGGTCTAGCCCCTCATTTCTTGTTCCTTGCCAGAGGCAAGGAATGCAGCGATTGAGGCTCCCGCCTCAAATCCGGGCAGTCGCCGGGAGCCTCTGGTGAGTGCATTTCCAGGCGGTCGCCTGGAAACGAGAGAGACAGTCTTAGTAGGGGGTGAAACCCATCACTAATTGACCAACAGCATCATTTATTTCTTGGTATGCCCAAAAGGTACCTTTGCTGAAAATTGTGCGAATTAAGCAGAAACCGTTTCCACTAATTGGTTTTCTTGCCGTAGATAGGCTTCAATAAAGGTATCCAATTCACCGTTCATCACATCTAAAATCGCCGTTGTTTCCACATTGGTACGTAAGTCTTTAACCATCTGGTAAGGATGGAAGACATAGTTACGGATTTGATTACCCCAAGAAGCTTCCACCATGTCACCGCGAATTTCCGCAATTTCTTGAGCGCGTTGTTCTTGGGCGATGACTAAGAGTTTGGCTTTGAGACGGGCAAGGGCTTTTTCTTTGTTTTGCAGTTGGCTGCGTTCTTCTGTACACCTGACGGCAATACCCGTAGGAATGTGAACGACTCGCACAGCGGTTTCAACTTTGTTGACATTCTGCCCACCTTTACCACCAGAACGGGATGTGGTAATTTCCAAATCCTTCTCTGGGATTTCCAACTGCACGCTGTCATCTATCTGGGGCATGACTTCCACGCCAGCAAAGCTAGTTTGTCGCTTACCGTTGGCGTTAAAGGGGGAAATCCGCACTAAGCGATGGGTGCCTGTTTCCGATCGCAAATACCCATAGGCATAGCGTCCACTAATTTCCAGGGTGGCAGATTTGATTCCGGCTTCGTCACCTGGGGAAAGTTCCGATAAATGAACCTTATAGCCTTGGGTTTCTGCCCAACGGGTATACATACGTAGCAGCATTTCTGCCCAATCCTGGGCATCAGTACCACCAGCACCAGCATTAATGGTTAGTACTGCCCCTTGTTCGTCGTAGGTGCCAGAAAGCAGCTGGAGTAACTCCCAGTGGTCGAGTTCGTGGTTGAGGGAACTAATGTTAGATTCTGCTTCTTGCAGTAATCCTTGATCACTTTCTAACTCCAACAGTTCTATTACGGCTTTGGTATCTTCCAAGCTGGTTTCCCATTGGCGATACTGTTGCAGATGTGCCTTAAGGTCGTTAAGTTCTTGTAGGGTTTGCTGTGCCACCTTTTGGTCATCCCACAATTCTGGTTGGGCGGCGATTTGTTCCAAATCTTGAATTTTGGCAGTTAGTGCGGGGATGTCAAAGATAGTCCTGGGTTTTACCCAGGCGACTAGACAACGTTTCGACTTCGCGTTTTAGTTCTAGTAAGTCCATAGTGCTTGTTTGATGAAAGAGCGCTTTGGATTGTTATTTTGTACCGAAAGGAACGATTTGTCCAATAGGTACTATAAACATTACTCTTGATTTTATTTATTGTAGCGATTTCTGTATATCTGCGGGGTGGTACTTTCAAATATTGTAGGGGCGCGGAAACCACGCCCCTACTTTTGGGCTTTATACCTGATTTTAGGGATACTTAATCACGACCACTGATGGCAATCAGCAACCGTAAAATAAAGATAAACAAGTTGATGTAGGTTAAATACATCGACAAAGCGGCAGGTAGATATTGTTCGTCCCGGTAGGTACGGGGCAGAATATAGAAATCCACCACAGATGCACCCACAAATAGAAATACTCCCAAACCAGAAATACCAATTTCTAACCAGTTGGGTACATAAACCCCAAATAGGGCAAACAGAAACTGGGTTAAACAAACAATCAGTAAGGCAAAAATACCTAGAGAGACGGTTTTGGTTAATGCCATACCGTCAGCATCAGAGAGATTGGAACCTACCTTACGGGCAAAGATAAAGGCAACACCGCAGCCAAGGGCAGCTATCCCAACCCCTTGAATCCCTACTCCTTCGGTTTTCAATGCCATAAATACTAAGCCACTGAGGGTATACCCCGAAAGTAAGCTATAGGTGGCTAACAGGGGCAATGCAAGGCTGTTATTGCCCTTCTCGGCAACGTTGCGAGCAACAAAAAACAGAATTAATTCTACAATTAGCGCACCGATAAAGGTGGGGAAAAATAATCCAGGGTTGTTACGGATGACTCCCAGTCCACCGTAGGTTCCCAGTGCCGTAATTACTAGTCCACCTCCTACATAGGGTAAGGCATTAGCAATCACGTTGGGACCAACTAGGGCTTGATTTCTTGCCTGACGCATAGCGTCACGGAAGTTGCTTGTATTGCTCATAAATTTATCAGAAGCTTTTCAGACAGATATTGTTGATTATTCCTATTTTTACTATTTTTACCCACAGTCTCAACTAGTTACTAGAGAGAGAATACAGTACAGATATGTTTATATATCTTAACAAATACGGATATTCAGTATCCGGGAGATGATCCAAAGTTGGCTTTTAAGGCAAGGGCAGACTAGTAGAAACAAACGTTGACAAAAAAAGTATCCGTACAAATGCGTATATGCGGAGTCTGACCCCTCATAAGTTCAGTAGAACGACGAATGGTGTCCCAAGCTATTCCTAAGGAAAATAATTACATCTTAGACAAAAGTTTAGACAACCCAATTCTTTAAAAAAAACAGCTACTCCAAAGGATATTTTTATGACAGTAATTCAGTCCTCTATGAGGTCTGATAGCATGGAGCTTTTGCTTTGCTATCACCACAATCCCACTATTGAACTTCGTAATCAACTGGTCAAGTTACATACTGGCTTGGTACGGAAAATGGCTCATAAATTTAGCCATCAATGTAATGAGCCTTATGAGGATTTAGAACAAATTGGTTATTTTGGCTTGATTAGGGCAATTGAGCGTTTTGATCCCAGCCAAGGATACGCTTTTAGCTCTTTTGCTGTACCCTACATCCGTGGTGAGATGCTCCACTTTTTGCGCGATCGCAGTTCTTTATTAAAGATACCCCGTCGTTGGCAAGAACTATACAATGAAGGACAAAAAGTTCGCAAAGAATTAGCGGAATCTTTAGGTCGTTCTCCCAAGGATGGGGAAATTGCCAGGGAACTTCAAGTATCGGTACAAGAATGGCAAGAAACCAAACTAGCTGCCCAAAACCGTATGCCTTTAAGTTTAGATGCGACGGTGGTTCACCATTTTGATTGCCAAATCACTTTAGGAGAAGCCCTTCCTTGTCCCCGTTCCAGTGCACAGCAGCAACAGGAGGAAGAAAGACAGCAACTCCAAGGTGCCTTAGGAATGTTAGAAGAAAAACCGCGTCAGGCAGTAGAAATGGTATTTTTAAAGGAGCTTTCCCGTAAGGATGCTGCTAAAAAAATTGGCACCAGTCCTATGACGGTAACTCGGTATTTACAAAAGGGAGTAAATGATTTAATGTTTTTACTGCAACCCCAGGCAGTCGCCAACTGACTAGACAGGATTAAATCGCGGCAAATAGTAATAAAACCGGATAATTGTAGTTGTGATGACTTGATAATCAACTTAATGATTAGTGTCACTTTCTTCTCAGGTTTGACTCGTCAATGTTATTTAAGCTCCCTGCAGTAAGAAGACTGCTTGATGTAAAACGATTTTGGTGTTTAATCCTTACCGACAGTTGCCCAAAGCTGTCCAACTCAGGGGTGTCATGACTTAAATAACGTAGCAAGGGCTTAGACTGCAAAGACCTAGCCCCATTCGGGGTGAATAATGCGGTTTTATACCGTTTTATCCCGTTTTACAGGTCTCCCAGTGGATCTTAATCATAGGAAACATTAAACTCTAAATCCTGGATTATGACAATCTTCCTATGGGTAGATTTTTCTGGGTTCCATTCACATCTTGCACCATTCAAGGGCAAGACCTAAAAAACGGGGTTGATCAAGGAAAAATAAAGGTTTTGAGATGTAGCCATTTGCAATCAACCCCGGCAGCGAAGTCAAAAGTCACGCATTCAAAAGTCAAAAGTCAAAAGTCAAAAGTCAAAAGTATTAAACCCCCTTGTTACCCATGAAAGAAGCACATTCACCTTTCAAAAAACAAATCCTTACGGGGTAAGGGTTTTAAACTGTGTTTCGGGAGGAAAAATCACAAATGGTAAATGGTAAATGACCAATAACCAATAACCAATGACCAATGACCAATGACCAATGACCAATGACCAATGACCAATGACCAATGACCAATGACCAATAAC
>JASJCY010000277.1 GCA_030065825.1 Nostocaceae cyanobacterium
ATATAGAGTAACTTTGCTGACGCCCTATAGGGCACGGCATCTGAAAATTCTCGGTATATAGAGTAACTTTGCTGACGCCCTATAGGGCACGGCATCTGAAAATTCTCGGTATATAGAGTAACTTTGCTGACGCCGTGCCCCTACAGACACCCTGTATTTTACCCATTACCAATTACCAATTACCTAATTTTGAAAATTGGTATGATAGGTGCAAACTAATCTATTAATACCTTTAAAACTATATTTTCCCATTTTTTTGAATTCATCATGTTTTGAAAGGATTTGATAAGTGGCTTCACCAATCACACATTCACCAGGGGGACAAATTCCTTCCATGCGAGCGGCTAAATTAATGGTAGCTCCTAATGCTGTATAATCTACTCTTTGGGAACTGCCAACATCCCCAACCACAGCTTTACCACTGTTAATGGCAATGCGCAATTGCAGGGGTTCTTGCCAAAAATTATTAGCGTTGAGTGTTTTTAGACGGGATAGCATTCCCTTAGCAGAGGCAACAGCACGATCAGCGTGATCGCTTTGGGGTTCGGGAGCGCCAAAAAATGCCATAATACAATCGCCAATATATTTATCCAAAGTGCCGCCATAGGCAAACACCTCTTGTAACATTTCCTCAAATAAATTATTTAGTAATTGAGCAATTTCACCAGCACTAAATCGTTCAGAAATTTCCGTAAAACCAACAATATCGGCAAACAAAATACTAATTTCCCGTTCTTGGGGAAGCAAACGACCATCTGGCAATCCTCCCACAGCTATTAACTGCTGTACTACTGCAGGGGAATGATAGCGTTCTAACCGCTGACGAATTACTTCTTCAGTTTTCAGTTTTTCTGCCAACAACCAACGTTGAACGCTGGAAGCCACAATGTTTGCCAATGCTGAAAAAAAACTTAATTCTTCTTGACCCTCCTTTGCCCAGTGGTAAGAAGAAAGTAGGGCATCAGCATAGAGAACCCCAACTACCTTATTCTCATCCCATAAAGGCACTGCCATCGCGCTACGAATGCCTTTGAGTAAAATGCTATGTTCCCCAGCAAAGCGTTCGTCATGCAAAGCATCAGCGGTTTGAATGGCAACTTTTTCGTCAAATACCTTTTGACAGATACTGCGGCTAATCCAACTACTATCAGCTGCCAGATATTGCTGTTCGGAGGTGTTTCTGGCAGCAGCATTCATTAATTCCAGGATGCCACAATTATTAACATCAATTAATAACGCTAAACGGTCAATACTATTAAGGTAACGAAATATAACTTGCTGCACCTGAGAGAAAATTTCCTCTATAGATTCAGCCGCACAAAGATTCTTGGCAATATCCACCAAATCTTTCAGACGGGCAATACTTTTATCCTTATTGCTCAAATCCCCATCTTGGCTATCAGCTTCTATCCATTGCTGTTGCAATTGTTGGACATTACTAAGAATAGTTCTTTGCCCAGAATTTTCCTGCTGTTCTGGAAGGGGTTCTTTCTCTTGATGAGGCAATATAACCACCATGTCTACATCTCCCAGCCAAACAATGTCACCATGATGCAACTCTTGAGGAAAAGTAACTAGGCGATCATTGACTTGTGTACCGTTTTTGCTGCCCAAATCCTCAATAGTCCATATACCGTCTGCTGTTTTTGCCAAACGAGCATGGTAGCGGGACACACCCCCAGAAGGTAATTGTAAGTCACATGCAGGCAAGCGACCAATGGTAAAAACATCTTTATGCACCGTCACCGTTTTTAAGGTATCCCCTTGTTGTAGGCGCAATTTCAGTTCTGTCATGAGCGTGGTATTTCCATTTTGGAAGCTGGGAGTGCAAAAATATTTAATCCCTCATCTTTTTTATGGCACTGTCAACGGCATTCAGACAACTACAAGTATTAAATTTTACAGCAAAATCTTATTCAGATATAAAATTGAGTGGATTTTAAAGATATTAGCACTAAGGTTCAAAACTGAGGCAGCGCTTTCACACATCTTGCATCTAGGTTAAAAAGTTCAGCAGGGGCTAACACCGGGTTTCGGTGACTCCCTACCCGTTACATGCTTTGTGGGACGGGCATCCTTGCCTGTCATAATTTTAGCAATTTTCTTTGTATTGTACGCTATATTGCTAATCAAACTGGTTTATGATGCAAATCAAAATATCATAAATAGCATTAATGGACACAGTATGTGATTGTCCTATCTGGCAAGATAAAATTGATGATTTATTTATCCCTTGGCAACCAGTTTTAATTACATTACAAAAACTAACTATAGGACTCGTATTTATTTTTTACATATCCTAATTTTGTCCTTCCAAAATAATTACAATACAATTTTATCTCTCTTTTTTATATTATTTATTACTCATTCTATATTCGTTATTCGCTATTTATTATTTCTAAGAGTAGTACAAATCAAATCTAATTCTCATATATAGGATTACTATTTGATTTTTGTTGGCGTAGCCTGCGCTTGCGCTTAAAAATCTCAGTACACTTTCTGTTTCCTGTTAAGAGTTCCCCGTTCCCTACCATCACGAGTAATTTTACAAATCAAACCGGATTCCTATATCATCTGATTTTCTATGAATAAACGCCAAATTCATCATCTCAAAAAACCTTCAAACAAAAATCATTTTTTCATTAATACATTACTTGTACTTGTTAGTATTTCAGTAATACTCTTAGCTACACTATATCCCTTTAATTTTGTATTTATTGACAGCTTATCACTAGCAGAATTGATTGCTAGTTTTGGCAATACTAGTTTTTTTCAAGACCAAGTCAATAATATTCTATTGTTTATACCCTTAGGTTTTGGTTTGACTAGCCTTTTGCAGAAAGTCAAAATCAAAGTAATTACCAAAATCATCATAATTATAGTAGTAAGTGCAGGATTATCAATAACTGTGGAAATTTTACAAGTTTTCCTACCTTCTAGAATACCTACTCCTGCGGATATATTAAATAATACTATTGGTGGTTTTGTTGGTTGGTTAAGCTTCAACCTGTATAATTCTGAGAATTTTTCTTACACATTGACAAAGTTAGAAAATAGTAGAGCTAGCCAATCCATTAAAAGAATGATGATATTTTTTATTGGATATATACTGCTTACCTTTATTATTTTATTTGGCTGGCAAAGCACAACTAACCTTAGTCATTGGAATCCAAACTATCCATTATTGTTAGGGAATGAACTCACAGGTAATCGTCCTTGGCAAGGATATATTTATCAATTATATATTGCTGACCAAGCCATTACCAATAACCAGGTTTCACGAATATTGGCTGACACAAGCTACTTCAAAAATCTTGGAGATTCTCTCTTAGGAGTATACGATTTTAATGATAAATATAACTATCAAGAGAAAGACAGTAAATTACCAAAACTATTATGGCAAGAAAAAGCCATAAATTCTCACAATAACAAAGGTGTTTACTTAAATAATTATCAGTGGCTAAAAACATCAGAACCTGCCACATTTATTAACCAAAGAATTAGTAAAACCTCAGAATTTACCATTAGTACTACGGTAGCTACTGCTAATACTGACCAAAATGGTCCCGCTCGGATTATTTCTATTTCCAAAGATTCTCTGCGGCGTAATTTCACATTGGGACAAGAGGGAACAGCATTAGATTTGCGATTAAGAACTCCACTGACAGGAGAAAATGGTTCAGAATTAAAATTAAAGATTCCCGGGATTTTTGTCGATACCAAACCCCATCATATTATTATTACTTATTCCCAAGGAACTCTCCAAGTCTATATAGATAATGTACATCGTGCTTACTGTTTAAATCTTTGGGAATTAATACCAATACAGCAGAAAATTTTTTACTATGCACTCTCCTTTATGCCTCTTGGTATTTGTTTAACATTACTGACCATTATGGCAAAGAGAAAACAAATTACTCAGAAGATATTATTCTGGAGTGGCATATTATTACCCTCTTTGATTTTAGAAGCTATTTTGATTAGTGAGAATGGCAAAAATCTCAGTTGGAAAGACCTATTGCTAGGCATATTATTTACAGCAGTAACCACACTGATATTAAAGCTAAGAGCTGATATTTTGCGAAACAATGTAATAAGTAATCAGTAATCAGTAATAAGTAATCAGTAATCAGTAATCAGTAATCAGTATTTTGGCTCTCCCACACATTAGACCTCTTTGGAAAAGAATGTTCCAGACGTAGCAATGCTACGTCTGGAACAAGGGTTTTGGCACTCCGCATATTTAATTTCCACACCTAGGTCTATTTTTTCGTTCAATCCAAAGGGGTAGGCATTCTTACCTGTATCAAAATTCTTACCTGTATCAAAGAGGCAGGCAGGGATGCCTACCCCACAATATGGGATAATTTATTTCTTGGGATTCCCTTAATTATGCTCTTCTACTTTAACCAGAGGTTCCGCAGCACCTGTAGGTAAGGAGAGAGGATGGGGGTGAGGTACTATCTTACATTTAATTATACCTACCTCATTACTAGCCTCGATTTTGATACAAATATAGCCTTAAAGTGAGCAAAATTATGGATTTACGCAATAGAACCCAAACAGTAGAGCTGTTTGGGCACAATTAATACGGATGGAAGTCAAATTAATTATGATTTACGAAGAATAGCTATTTACCTTTTTCCAAAAGAAAATAAGGATTTCCATGCTGATAAAAATCTCCCAGAAAGTCTTGTGCTACCAATGGTTAAGTTCCCTGTTTTTGGGAATCCTACCCGCAACGTTAACCGCTATTCCTGTACATGCAGCAGAAAAAATTTATTTTGCTTTCGGTCCGTTGGATTTCTCTATTTCCTTATCTTCCTTAGAAACTTATGCAGAAACAGGCAAAGTAGAACCAGATTTAAAAATAGTTCTTAAAAGGCTGAATTTTACAACCAAAAAAGAACTACGCTCAATTCTCCAAACATCTTACGATATAGAAGCACTACCAATTTCCCAGGCTTTTTACGATCCAATGGGAGAAACTATCCTGTCGAATATTGGAGAATTAATTCAAACTGAAGCAGGTGTAAATGGTAAATTTGCCTTGCGTGCAGCTTTAATACAAGCCGCAGAATCTGGCGATTTTAACATTATTGGGGTGATGCGCAAGTTCCCTACCCAAGGAATTCGCATTAACACCTCTGAGGTAAGCAAAACAGTAAAGGATATTTCCCAGATATTTAAGGATACCAATAGTGCGATCGCACAACTGGGCAAAATCTCTGAGGCTGAAGCTGCTACTGAACCCCAGGTAGACTACGATAAAATGCCCAATTTGCGAGTTAAAGGTAAATTTGAGTTTTCTACCCAAAATATCAAAATTTGGCATCAAAACCGCAATCGCACATATCCTGTTGATTTATATGTACCTGTAATTGATAATGGTTCCACAGATAAAATACCTGTGGTGGTGATTTCCCACGGTTTAAGTTCTAGTCGCACTTACTTTGCTGAATTAGCTCAATTCTTAGCTTCCCATGGATTTATGGTTGCCGTCCCAGAACATATTGGTAGTAATCTTGAACAGCGAGAGGCACTTTTGGCAGGAAGAGCTAGGGAACTTTTCCGATTGAATGAATTTATAGATCGTCCCCTAGATGTTACCTACTTATTGGATGACTTGGAACGTCGCAATCGAACAAATTTTCAGGGTAAATTAAACTTAAAGCAAGTCGGAATTATTGGACATTCCTTTGGTGGTTATACAGCCTTGGTGTTAGCTGGTGCGACTGCGGATTTTGAGCAACTTAGCCGAGAATGTAAACAGGATGTTCCTAACATTTCCCTGTTACTCCAATGTCGTGCTTTATCTTGGGAGAAATCTTCCCCAGAAAGACAAATTCTCTCTCAAGGTTTACAAGATTCCCGTATTCAGCTTGTAATCGCACTCAACCCCGTCAGTAGCAGTATTTTAGGACGAAAGGGAATCAGCCAAATTCAAATCCCTGTTGTTATGGGTAGCGCAGGGTACGATCCAGCAACTCCCGTAGTCACAGAACAAGCACGTACATTTAGCTGGCTTACCACTCCAGAAAAATATCTAGTGTTAGCAGAAGGGGTTTCTCACAACGCTGAGTTAACTGCTTTGATTAAGCGGGTTTTGTCCCCCGCTACAAGTTCCCAACAAATTGAAAAAGAGATAGAACTATTACAGAGCAATGCTAGAGCGATAATGCTGGCATTTTTACAGGTATACATTAATGATAAAGCAAACTACCGCCCCTATGTCCGAACATCCTACGCTAAAGCAATTAGTGAATCTCCCTTTGAGTTCAATATGGTGCGTTCCCTAACAGCAGAACAGTGGGCAGAAATATTGAAATAATTGCTAATCGGTAATTGGTAATTGGTAATCGGTAATCGGTAATAATTTCACCCCTTACCCTCTCCCAATGGGAGAGGAGTGTTTGTTGTTGAGCACTAAGCTGCAAGAACTTCTTCGTAAGGTACGAAAGTCTTCTTACTTGCACCACAAATAGGACAATGCCAATCATCGGGAATGGCTTCAAAAGGTGTTCCTGGTGCAATTCCAGAATCAGGATCTCCTGTAACAGGGTCGTATATCATCGAACATTGACGACAAATCCATTTCTGGGTCGCAGGGTCGCCACTAGCCTTTTTATCTGGGGCTGATTCACCATTTAGACCATTGAGAGCTTCAGTATATTGACGGGCATGGTGATTTTCAATGTGAGTTAAAAGACCAAAATTATGAGCAGCTTTACGGAACATCTGCGCATGTTCCTGAGACTCCTTCTGCTGTTCTTCAAACTCCTTGAGGGCACCACCATCTCTATCTGTACGGGCTTGTTCGGCAAACTCCGGGTACATGGTAGTGTATTCGTAGGTTTCCCCTTCAATGGCTAACTCTAAACAGCGAGATGCGATCGCTTTCTTTTGTTCTTCTGTTAACGATGCTGCATCGTCTACTACCAACTCTGGATGCATTAATCGGAAGTGAGCAAAAGCATGTTCTGTCTCCTGATTGGCTGTTTCCTTAAATAGCTTCGACAGTTCACCCATCCCCAACTGACGAGCCACTTCTGCAAAAAACAGATACTTGCGATTCGCCATGGATTCTCCGCCAAAAGCAGCTTCTAAATTGTTGGCGGTGTTGGAATTTGAAAGATCCATATTATCTCCTCTCGATAATTATCTGGCAGAGCGGTATTCTCACAAAACTCTTGTGATTAATAATCACTTTTAGGGCTTATCCGTAGTCATTATGACTATGAGATATAACTGTTTTAGCATTTGTTTTTTACTGTGTCAACAAAATTAAGGATTCTTTCTCCCACCCTGTATAGCGAAGCGAGTTTTTGGGAGGGTGAAGCCGTAACTATAGCGCTATTAACTAGTTTCCAGGCTCAGCCTAGAAACGCATTCGTTGGAGGCTTTGCCTCCAGACTTAATCGCTAGCACAGACACCTAAAACGCGTTACAAGGTAGAACCTTGTAACGAGAGAACAGTTTGGTGGGTGAAACCACAACTATAGCGAAGCGAGTTTTTGCCAGGATAAAGCCTTAACTATAGCCAAGAGAATTTTTGGTGGGTGAAATCACAACTATAGCGAAGCGAGTTTTTGCCAGGATAAAGCCTTAACTATATCCAAGAGAATTTTTTGGGGGGTGAAACCACAACTATAGCGCTATTAACTAGTTTCCAGGCTCAGCCTGGAAACGCATCCGTTGGAGGCAGAGCCTCCAGAATTAATCGCTAGCACAGACACCCTAAAACGCGTTACAAGGTA
>JASJCY010000278.1 GCA_030065825.1 Nostocaceae cyanobacterium
CAAATCAAGCATAATTTACTTTCCAATTATCTAATTGAGCAGCTAAAACGCCCAGATATTATGATGTCTCCTGTGTAGCTTTTTATGCGCTCGGTGCGCGAAGCGCACCATTGCTTGTGCCAGTTGCGTAAGTCCTGTTACTTTATAAATAACCTCTAAGAAAAATGGCGTTGCACAATTGGAGTATAAATTTACAGAGTACACCTCACCCCCTTTATCTCTTCCCCCCCTATGTTATCCGTCAGCGATACAGAAAATATCATCTTTAATTTGGTGCAACCCTTAGATAATCAAAGGGATATAGAACTTATTGATTTATTAGCAGCAGGTGATCGCATTCTGGCTTCTCCTATCACCAGTCAATTAGACTTTCCCCATTGGGATAATTCGGCTATGGATGGCTATGCAATGCGTTTTGCAGATGTACAAGCAGCTAGTGCCGAAAAACCAGTGATTTTAGAAATTATTGAGGAAATTCCTGCTGGATATCAGCCCCAATCTACCATTAAACCAGGACAAGCAGCGCGAATTTTTACAGGTGCGGTGATGCCAAAAGGTGCAGATACGGTGGTAATGCAGGAAAGCACTTATCGAGAAGGAAATCGTGTATCAATCTTAGCAACTCCAAAACCCCAACAATTTGTGAGGCATCGTGCTGCTTATTACCAAGCTGGTAGTCAATTACTACCAGAAGGAATTATTCTTAAAGCCGCAGAAATTGCTGTTTTAGCCGCAGCCCAATGTATTGAATTAAGTGTTTACCGCCGTCCAAGAGTAGCAATTTTTTCTACTGGTGACGAATTAGTAACCCCTGACCAACCTTTACAACCTGGACAAATAGTAGATTCCAATCATTATGCCCTATTTCATTTAGTGCGACAGATGGGGGCAGAACTGTTAATGTTAGGAATTGTTAAGGACGAACCAGAGAAACTAAAGCAAGTTTTGGCTACCGCTATTAATAATGCTGATGTGGTTCTTTCTTCTGGTGGGGTTTCGGTAGGGGATTATGACTACATTGAGGAAATTATTGAATCACTGGGAGGTCAAATTCATGTTCGCGCTGTGGGGATGAAACCGGGAAAACCTCTAACTGTGGCTAGTTTTGAGAATAACACCGATAAAACTGTAGGTAATCGAGTTATATACTTTGGTTTACCAGGAAATCCTGTTTCCGCATTGGTAACATTTTGGCGGTTTGTGCAACCAAGCATCAAAAAATTGTCTGGATTAAGTCAAGGGTGGAAACCGGAATTTGTGGAGGTGCGATCGCTTCAAGAATTACGATCTGATGGTAAACGGGAAACGTACTTTTGGGGTTACCTGGATTTAAATAATGGAGTTTACGAATTTCAACCAGCAGGTGGTAGTCACAGTTCCGCTAATTTAATTAATCTTGCTCAAACTAACGCTTTAGCCATGGTTCCAGTGGGTACAAGATTGATTCCTGCACAAGCACAAGTGCAAGTGTTAAGAATTGATTCATAATCCAATTTGCAAGATTGCAAAAATTGCATAATTTCAAAAGAGGCACTGATCCCAAAAACTGGGGCATCCAGCGTAAAGATTAAATTTTTATTTATTTTTCCCAACAAAAGGGGAAAACTGTTACAATGACTACAGAAATAAAATCGTTCATCTTTATGGACTATTACTAAAGTTGTTATCAACAAAGAGTTCGTAAAGACGGAAGTAGGGAAATATCCCCAAGGAACGCGCCTCAATTCCTAAACAAAAGGTGAGGGAGAAGCTAATCCTTCTATTACCGTCCTTTGTGATTGGTCATTGGTCATTAGTCATTAGTCATTGGTCATTAGTAAAGGACGAAGAACAAAGGACAAAGGACGAAGGACAAATGACAAATAACAAATGGAAATACATTTCTACACATTTTCAACCGAGGCAAAATCGATGAAACTGAAATATCGTGGTGTTGATTACGAATATCATCCTCTTGGGATAGAAGTCAGCGAAGGGGAATTAAGCGGTAAATATCGGGGTGGAAGTTGGAGATATCACTATCCCAGACACATTGGCGTACCCCAAACAGCAGCAGAATTAAAATATCGCAGCGTTCCTTATTACACTGGTTCTCCACAAGCAGTGGCTCAAATGATTCAACGTAAGCAGCAAAATCAAGCTGTAAGTCTATCAACAGCCAAGAGAGTAGGAACACAAGCCGATGAATTAGCACAAGTTCATCTCAGCAATATCCGCCGTAATTTAGAACGTCGTCTGCAAGCTGCGAGACAAAGAGGAGATATTAATCTGATTAATCTTCTAGAAGATGAAGTTAGGGAATTTGCCTAAGTTTTAAGAGTTAGTAGGGGCGCAATGCTTGCGCCCAGTATTTATAAATTAGGAGTTATAAATTAGGAGAAAAGGAGTTACCAATTTTTAATTTTTAATTTTTAATTTTTAATTTTTAATTTTTAATTTTTAATTATTTTGGGAGTTAAAACTAACCATCACGATTAATCCAAATTCCTCGCAATCCGGCGGTTCTAGCTGCGTGATAATCTTCTTTAATGCTGTCTCCAATGTGCCATGCAGCCTCTGGGGAACAGTCATGTTTTAAGAGTGCGATCGCAAAAATTTTCGGATCGGGTTTGGCTACACCTACCTGAGTAGAGATAGTTACAGATTTAAAAAAATCTCTTAGTTGCAAGCCTTGTAATACAGAATAAATACGGGAGTCAAAATTGGATATAATTCCCAACTCAATTCCCATTTTTTGCCACTTTTTCAAAGCTTCTAGCACATCAGGATAGACAAACCAGGGTTCGGCTGTACCAAAGTGGATGTAGAGTTCACTAAAAAAAGCCGAAAAATCAGAGAATTGCTGTACAACTCCTGCGGCTTCAAAAGTTTTAAAGGATATGTCTCGCCACCATGTAAATTCGTGCTGGGGAATATCTTCTTCCTCTACATTGGGAAATATAGGGGGTGGAGATGCCCTAAAGCTAGGGAAGAAAGTTTGATTTAAAGTGTCAGCGTTAGCCTCAACATTAAACTCTCGGGCTATCTGACTATATACTTCCCCCACACTACCTTTGACACCGAAAAGTGTGCCTACCGCATCTAAAAAAATAACTTTTGGTTTTGCTTGCATATGTATGTGGCAACTGGTGTGAGATGGCTGAGAATAATAACTCCTAACTCCTCTCCTCCTCACTCCTACAGCGTTACCAATTGCGATTCTATGGCATCTGAATCCAAATCCTTACCGATAAACACTAAACGGGTTTGTCTTGCCTCATCTATTTGCCAAGGGCGATCGTAAAATTGTTCAAAACGGCTTCCTACTCCCTGCATCACCAGACGCATAGATTTATTGGGTACCGATACAAACCCTTTAACGCGATAAATCTCTTGGTGCTGTGCTAAATTTTGCAACTGATTCACCAATTTCTGTGGATGAAAGGCACGGTCTAAAATGACGTGAGTGGAGGTAATATCCTCGTCATGGTCGTGTTCTTCTTCCGTATCATGGTGACTAGGACGAGAATCCAAATTATCTTCCACAGCGGCATTAAATCCCAACAGGAGAGATGGATCTAACTTACCTGCACAACTCTCCACAATCTTCACTACCCTAGGCAACTCTTGCTTAACCAATTCCTCCACTGTAGCTTTCTTTCCCCTATCTACCAAATCAGTTTTATTCAATATTACCAAATCTGCACAAGCCAATTGGTCTTCAAACAGTTCTTGCAAAGGGGTTTCATGTTCTAAACTCTCATCAGCTTCTCGCTGTGCTGCTACCGCTTCCGGGTCACTAGCAAAGGTACCATTGGCTACTGCTTCACAATCAACCACCGTAATTACCGCATCTACCGTTGCCCCAGCGCGAATTTCATGCCAGCGGAAAGCCTTTACCAGGGGTTTGGGTAAAGCTAAACCAGAAGTTTCAATCAAAATGCAATCTATGCTATCTCGTCGCTGCAATAGCTGTTGCATCGTCGGTAAAAACTCTTCTTGCACGGTGCAACACAAACAACCATTAGTTAACTCAAAAATATTACTATCTGTTTGTTCTTCCTCTGGACACACTTGACAGGATTTCAACAATTCCCCATCAATACCCAATTCCCCAAATTCATTCACTAATACCGCAATCCGACGTCCCTGATTATTTTGTAACAAGTGGCGAATCAACGTCGTCTTACCACTACCCAAAAAACCTGTAATTACCGTAACTGGAATTTTTGCTGCCATATTATCTCTTAATCTTAGTGCCTCAGTATCTTGGTAGTTAACAACAAATCTATTTCAACCACCAAGACACCTAGACACAAAGTGATTGCCCACAATCTCTAATTATCCCAGATTTTGTGGCACATTATTCGGCGGTTGCTAGTTCGGTACTACCCTTGGTACGACGACGGGTAAGGGAGTTAAACAGCATTTGTCCGATGGCTTTGATTAAATTACCCTCTAATTCTTGGAACATCTTCATGTTCATACCAAAAGCGTCGTTAGCTTCCTCGACAATGCGATCGCCTGCGGCATCATCTAATGGTAATTCATCCAAGGTCTGACGATATTTGGTTTTAAATGCTTTCTCGTCAGAAATATCGGCGAATTCGTAAAAGGCTGTACCTTCACCCTCGTTGAGATTCATCGCTGTTACAGCAATATTCTTGAGGATTTGTCCCCCAGATAAATCACCAAGATAACGGGTGTAGGAATGTGCTACCAAAAGTTCTGGCTGGTTTTGGGAAACTTCCCGGATGCGCTGTAAGTAAGCTTCTCCCGCTGGAGACAGTTGAATTTGCTCTCGCCAGTTGCCACCATAGTAGTAGCTGAGGTCTTTTTCTAAACTACGCTGTCTGTATAGCTGTTGAAAATTTATTTTAGAAACAATGGGATGGTCTTTGTGCTTTTGCATTTCCTCTTCCATTGCCGAATAGACAAAGTAGAGGTTAGCGACTAGCTTTCTGTAGGAGTTTTTCTCCACTACTCCTTTTAAAAAGCACTTGACAAAGCCTACATTTTCTGCCATTGTGTGGGCTTTTTTTGTTCCTACACGCAATTTGGTCGCTAAATTACTGCTCATGCTAAATTTCTCAACTATAAAAGGTCAACTGCCGGAGTTTTGATTAACTATCGGCAAAAATGCCACTAAAAAGTTACATTAGAACTTTTTGATGAGAATTTTTATTACAAATTTTTAAGCAATTTTTCTGTGCCTTTTTGAAACTTCCCTCGTTTCTAGACTCTGGCTAGAAACGCATATAGGGAGGCTCTGCCTGCCTTAAGTCTGGAGGCAGAGCCTCCCTAAAATTCATTACAAGGTAAAACCTTGTAACGAGGGAAAAACGAGGGAATAGGGAATGAGGGAATAGGGAACAAGTTCCCTCGTTTCTAGACTCTGGCTAGAAACGCATATAGGGAGGCTCTGCCTGCCTTAAATCTGGAGGCAGAGCCTCCCTAAAATTCATTACAAGGTAAAACCTTGTAACGAGGGAAAACGAGGGAAGGAGGGAATAGGGAATAGAGAATAACTCGTTCCCTCGTTTCTAGCCAGAGTCTAGAAACGCATATGGGGAGGCTGTGCCTACCTTAAATCTGGAGGCAACAGCCCTCCCTAAAATTCATTACAAGGTAAAACCTTGTAACGAGGGAATAGGGAATAGAGAGTTCTTTAAGTTTGTTTACAATTTGCTAAATTTATATGCCAAAATGGCATCAATTACTAACTCTGACTGCCAAAGAAGATTTTCGTAGCTAATATTACATAAAAATTATCTGTAGTATGGCTGTATGCTTGGATCAATAAAATATAGACTTTTATGGAATAAGGTATAATAAATTTTAAATATTTACAGTATTAACACTGAAAAAAATAACGGTTTTCAAATCTTTACAGTCTGTTGAGAAAACATGTCAGCATTTTTGAGGACAAAAACTTTGTCTGGATTATACAGTTGTTATAGAAAAGAAAAACAATTTAATTTACCAGTCCTGATCAAAAGCTTTCCCAAGGGTTGTAAATCAGGTTTATAGTGTCAATCAGTGTGACTGTGTGGAGTATTGTAACTTATGGTATCATCTATAACTCGAACTCAAGGTGCTATGGCTGTGAGTTCAGGTGTTGAAGCTAATGGAACGAAAAAAGGTGTTGGGGTTAGTGTACCATTGAGTAATATTACACTACCGACCACTGCCTTATTTGGTACTGATGGTATTCGCGGACATGTGGGAGAATTATTGAATGCTCCCCTGGCATTACAAATTGGTTTCTGGGCAGGTATTATATTACGTAGCCATAGTTCCCACTGTGGACCAATTATTCTTGGTCAGGACTCCAGAAATTCCAGTGATATGCTGGCAATGGCTTTGAGTGCAGGGTTAACCTCTGCGGGAGTTGAAGTTTGGTATTTGGGGTTATGTCCTACTCCCTGCGTGGCTTATCTGACGAGTGTTAGTGAAGCCATTGGGGGAGTGATGGTTTCTGCTAGTCATAACCCTCCAGAAGATAACGGCATTAAGATTTTTGGTGCCAATGGGATGAAGTTACCCAAGACATTACAATCAGAAATTGAAGCAGGACTACGGGGTCAAATTTCGCCTCCAGCCTTTGAGAATAATTGCGGACGCCATTATAACCGTTCGGAGTTAATTACTAATTATGCTGAAGCCCTAAAGACTCCTTTGGGTGGTGTAACTTTGCAGGGGATGAAAATCGTTTTAGATGTAGCATGGGGTGCAGCGGTGGGTTTAGCACCATCGGTGTTTGAGTCTATGGGTGCACAAGTAATTTGCTTGCACAATAAAGCAGATGGCGATCGCATTAATGTCAATTGCGGTTCTACCCATTTAGGTATTCTCCAGGCTGCTGTAGGGGAACATCATGCCGATTTGGGTTTTGGTTTTGATGGCGATGCTGATCGCGTTTTAGCGGTAGACAATACCGGAAGGGAAGTAAATGGCGATTACATGCTTTACCTGTGGGGACGACACTTACAGCAGAAACAACAATTGCCAGATAACCTGATTATTTCTACTGTCATGGCAAATTTGGGCTTTGAGAGGGCTTGGCAACAAATAGGTGGTCGGTTAATTCGTACCTCTGTGGGTGACCAGTATGTGCAAGCGCAAATGCAGCAAACTGGGGGGATGTTAGGGGGTGAACAATCCGGTCATATCCTCTGTCGTCATTATGGCATTACTGGAGATGGTTTATTGACTGCTTTACATTTTGCAACAGTAGTCAAACAGTCTGGTGTATCTTTATCGGACATGGTACAGGGTAGTTTTCGCACTTACCCGCAATTATTGCGGAATGTGCGGGTAGAAGACAGGTGTAAACGCTTAGGATGGCAAGAATGTCAACCCCTACAAGATGCGATCGCCCATGCGTCAGCAGTGATGGGTAATGCTGGTAGAGTTTTAGTCCGTGCTTCTGGAACCGAACCCGTAATCCGGGTGATGGTAGAAGCAGAAGCAGCAGAAGTTGCAAACCACTGGACTAGTGAATTGGTTTCAGTAGTACAGCAGCATTTAGCTGGGTAATGGGTAATTGGTAATGGGTAATTGGTAATGGGTAATTGGTAATGGGTAATTGGTAATGGCAGGTGAACGAAAAAATCTGTGGGAGAACCAAATTACTTATTACTTATTACTTATAGCGCTTCCTAATCTGCTGAAGTACAAAAGGGCAGGCAAGGATGCCCCGCAGTCGCTACAACGGGGGGAACCCCAACGCCAGTTCACTCAACGCGGGAAACCCGCGCACGTGACTGGCTCCGCAA
>JASJCY010000279.1 GCA_030065825.1 Nostocaceae cyanobacterium
AATTAAGAATTAAGAATTAAGAATTAAGAATTAAGAATTAAGAATTAAGAATTAAGAATTAAGAATTAAGAATTAAGAATTAAGAATTAAGAATTAAGAATTAAGAATTAAGAATTAAGAATTAAGAATTGAAAGTAAAAAAATGGTAATCAAGGGGAAAATGATTCTTATGATTTCACAGGAAGTATATCAAAATCTTTAGTATTAAACCTCCCTCGCAACCAATGAAAGAAATACTTCCTATATTTTATACTATTCCCTATTCCCTATTCCCTATTCCCTATTCCCTGTTTCCTATTCCCTGTTCTCTATGTTTCTTAGGAGTTTAGATATTTTTTTTAAATGAAAGTTCCTTCTACCGTTACTCATCACAAATAGCAAATGATGAAAAATAAACTAATGCTAAATAAATATACTAGAGAAAGCCGGAAAAAATTGTCCCGATTAGGTGGATTATGCTTGCTTGCATTTGCGATCGCAATATTGATAAATACAGATCCAGCATCAGCCCAAGAAACTGTGAATACACCAGGATTCAATCCCCAACAATGGCTGCGGAATGCTTTGGTGTGGATTGATAGTCTTGGTGCTGTGGGTGGGATAACTTTTATAGCCCTCTATATTATCGCTACGGTGGCTTTTTTACCAGGTTCTATCCTGACTTTGGGTGCTGGTGTTGTGTTTGATGTTGGTTGGGGTTCCTTATATGTGTTTATTGGTGCAACCATTGGTGCAACCGCTGCATTCTTGGTGGGACGTTATTTAGCGAGGGGTTGGGTAGCGCAGAAAATTGCCGGAAACCAAAAATTTCAGGTAATTGATGAAGCTGTTGGTAGGGAAGGGTTGAAAATTGTCCTTTTAACCCGACTTTCTCCAGTATTTCCTTTTAATTTGTTAAATTACGCCTATGGCTTAACTGGAGTTTCTCTCAAAGACTATTTCTTGGGTTCTGTAGGTATGATTCCGGGAACAATTATGTATGTTTATATCGGTTCCCTTGCTGGTAGTTTAGCTACCATTGGCACCAGCAATCAACCCAGTAACCCGACTGTAGAATGGGCAATTCGCATCATTGGTTTTATCGCTACGGTGGTTGTAACTTTTTATGTGACGAAGATTGCCAGAAAAGCTTTAGAAGAGTCTGTCACAGATAACGTTATTTCTGATGAAACAGTTTCATAATAGACTTCTTGCAGAAGTAGGGAATGGGGAATGGGGAATGGGGAAAAGAGGGGGAAGAGGGGGAAGAGGGGGAAGAGAGGGAAGAGGGGAAAAGAGAGGGAAGAGGGGGAGAAATTTTTATAGGTAATCTTAGAGGATGTTTGGAAAGTCAACAAGTATACCCGGAACCTCTCTGGTAAACCTCTCTCCTACAAGGAGAGAGGCTTTAAAACCCGACTTCCCTCGTAGGGAAGGGGGGAAAGGGGGGTTAGGTTTCCGAGATTTTGTGTTAATAACAATACTTTTCAAACATCCTCTTAGAAGACCGAAGGGAGTAAAACCAAAATTTTGTAAGAATTCTAATAACTCCTAACTCCCAACTCCTAACTCCCAAAACAATAACAATTCAAAATTCAAAATTGGTAACTCCAAAATCCAAACTCTTTTCCTCCTAAGTTCCTAGAAACACGACATGTCGTGTCTGGAACAACTCATAACTCATAACTCATAACTCATAACTCATAACTCATAACTTATTACTAAATTAATCAGGAGTCACAGATGTCAGAATCAGCATTTGAGAGAGTCACAGTCCCCCCAATGGATGAGCATAACCAAAGACTCATATCCTACGTGCATCCACCAGATTGGATCAACCCTAAACCTGCTGATTGTTATGATTTGGTAGTAATTGGTGCTGGTACTGCGGGTTTAGTAGTAGCAGCAGGTGCAGCTGGTTTGGGTTTGGGTTTAAAAATTGCATTAATTGAAAAGCATCTTATGGGTGGAGACTGCTTAAATGTGGGTTGCGTACCATCCAAGTGTGTAATCCGTTCTTCGCGGGTGGTTGCAGATATCCGAGATGCAAAACCTTTTGGTATTATCCCCCCACAACATATCGAAGTGGATTTTCCCGCTGTTATGGAAAGGATGCGACAATTAAGGGCTGGTATTAGTCATGTTGATTCCGCACCGCGCTTTCAAAAGCTGGGAGTAGATGTATTTTTAGGAATAGGTAGTTTCACTAACGATAACACTATTCAAGTAGGAGATAAAATCCTCAAGTATAAAAAAGCTGTAATTGCTACAGGTGCTAGGGCAGCACACCTCTCAATTCCCGGTATTGTAGATGCAGGATATCTTACTAATGAAACAGTATTTTCCCTGACATCGAGACCAGGACGGTTAGCGGTGATTGGTGGTGGTCCCATTGGCTGTGAATTAGCTCAAGCTTTCCAACGTCTGGGGTGTAAAGTAATTCTCTTCCATCGAGGAACTCACTTATTAAATAAAGAAGACGCAGACGCTGCCGAAATTGTGCAAAATGCTTTTGTTGAAGAAGGTATTCGCTTGGTTTTGGGTTGTCAATTGAATGAAGTTAAGAGAATAAATGAAGGTAAGCAAATTTACTTTACCTGTAATGGTAGAGAAGAGTCGGTAATTGTGGATGATATTTTAGCAGGTACAGGACGCGTTCCCAATGTGGAAGGGTTAAATTTAGAAGCGGTAGGGGTAGAATATGACCGCAAGGGGGTGCATGTGAATGATTATTTACAAACTACTAACCCCAATATTTATGCTGCTGGTGATATTTGTATGGATTGGAAATTTACCCATGCAGCGGATGCAGCAGCACGGATTGTGATTAAAAATACCCTATTTTCTCCCTTTGGTTTGGGACGCTCCAAACTCAGTAATTTAGTTATGCCTTGGGTAACATATACTGACCCCGAAATTGCCCATGTGGGAATGTATGAACGGGAAGCACAGTCAAGGGGTATTGATGTAAATACGATTAAAATTGACTTTAGCCATGTAGATAGAGCTGTAGCTGATGGTGAAATCGCAGGATTTGTGAAAATCCTCCACAAAAAGGGTTCTGATAGAATACTTGGTGCTACTATTGTTGCCCGTCATGCAGGGGAGATGATTTCGGAAATCACTACGGCAATTGTTAATAATATTGGTTTGAGTAAGCTCAGTAGTGTTATTCACCCCTATCCTACCCAAGCAGAAGCAATTAAAAAGGCTGCGGATGCTTATCGAAAGACACTGTTAACACCAACCAGTAAAAAATTCCTGGGGATATTGACAAAATTTTCCTAAAAATAGGCAGTTGAAGCATAGAAACGTGAAAACCGCTATAAATTATCCCAAATTGTAGGGGCGCGGTTTCCGCGCCCCTACAAGTGATCAAATTGGTAAATAGACATTTGGGATATTTTTTGATTTTGGAACTCCCTCAGATATTGTAAATGCGGCATTCATATCATATTAACTGTATTTTGTCAAATGCACGTATTTGTGAGATGAATCGGGGGAGTAAAAATTGGTCGTTCTTGATGTTATTAAAGCTTGACTTTTAGGATAGGTGCTACGCAAAAACTAGGGTTATAGCTGTTTTGGCTGAGCAATGGTCATGGTTGCCCTAAAACTAGTTTTTTCTACTATACCATCAAACAACGCTATTGCGTGAATAACATAGAAAATATTTTCCAGAAAATTTGCCCAAAAAGTAAGAAAACATTTGAATTATAAAACCAAACTATCTTCGATATAAATTTTGATTATATTTGAGTAGTGTTAGCTAAAGATAGGGATATTGCAACCACCGTTGTATTTAGAACTTCCTTAAATACAGAAAGAAAATTTTATTGACAAATCTAGAAGCTATTTAGGAGTATGATCATTTAAATAAACAGGGTTTTTACTGATTCTAAAAAGAGTCTTATTTTGATGAAAAACAATAAGTTGAAGCTAGTCTTATTTTTAACTGTCTTCATTGATGTGATTGGTTTTGGCATCATTATTCCCCTACTACCCTTCTATGGGGAAAACTTTGGAGCATCACCTGCTATTATCACTCTTCTTTTTAGTTGCTATTCGTTAATGCAGTTTCTTTTTGCACCCTTGTGGGGTTCATTAAGCGATCGCATGGGTAGAAGACCGATTTTATTATTATCTATAGGTGGTAGTTGTCTTTCCTATTTATGGTGTGGTTTAGCAAATTCTTTATGGATGTTGTTTGCTTCACGTCTGTTAGCAGGATTTATGGGAGGAACTATCGTTACTGCTCAAGCTTATATTTCTGATATCACCACTCCAGATAATAGAGCCAAAGGAATGGGCATGATTGGCGCATCTTTAGGACTTGGTTTTACTTTAGGACCTGCTATTGGGGGATTTTTAGCAGGTAATAATCCTGAGGAGGTTAACTATCAATTACCATTATTAGCGGCATCAGGATTATCTTTGTGTGGCTTGATCTTCGCCTTTTTAGCTTTACCAAAATCAGGGAAATTAAATCCAGATGAGGAAATCAAAAAAGTTTCAGTGTCAAAAAGGTTATCAGGGATAATAGAAACATTACAATCACCTTTAATTAATGTAGTGATTGGAATATTTTTTATTATTAGTATAGGGTTATTAGGAGCTCAAACAACTTTAGCGTTATGGCTTGAACGTCAATTTAGTTGGGGACCGCAACAAACAGGCTATCTTTTAATGTTTTGTGGGGTTCTGGCGACAATTTTTCAAGGAGGAATGATTGGAATCCTCAACAAAAAATTTGGCGAAGTTAATTTATTGCTTTCGGGACTTTGTATTCTAGGGATGGGATTATTTTTGCTTCCTTTTTCTACAAGTTTACTTTTATTATTAGGTGCAATGTTTTTTTTGACTATTGGAGAAAGTCTTTGCAAAACTTCTATTAGAAGTCTTCTTTCCCAATTAGTAAAAGCTAACGAAACTGGAAAAATACTTGGAATCGCACAATCTGCTGGCTCTCTCGGCACTATTATTGGACCGACTGTAGCAGGATTTGCCTTTGTTACTATGGGTAAAGACTCACCGTTTTTAAATGGTGCAATTTTAATGTTAATTGCAACTATTCTTTGCTTATCTATCATCAAAAAAATACGCTCAGAACTTAGAACTCAGGGTTGAATATCTTTACAGGTTTAGATTTATCACCTTATTTTCTAGTCCTTCCCCACTACCGCTTCCTAGAACCCCAAGTTATTATTTATTAACTAGGTGCATACAGCCACAGAATCTACAGGTTTGTCAAATGCTGCTTTTGATTTAACAATTATGGACATGAATCCGCAATCACAAATGTATAAAAAGCTGTCACTTGATCTAATGACATTCTTTAAAAGTACGGAAGCCGATCTAGATGAGTACTTTTTCTTATAAATTACTAAAACCTTGGTAAATGTAGGTTTTGAAACTCCTACTATTATCCCTAACAGTCTCCCTTACCCTACAATAATTAATTGCTTTGGTGGCTGATTTATCTTTGTTATTCTGGGCAGTGGTTCCACCTTTATTACTGTTGATTTTCTACTATTATCGCCTCTCCACTGCCCCACCTTTGCCACGAGTTCTTTTATTCTTCGTATTTGGTGCCATCTCTGGTTTACTTGCCTTTGGCTTTAGCTGGATGTTTGAAACCGTAGCTAGCGGAATTCTACCCTGGCAGCAAATACAGCGATCGCTTCCTGGAAACGCAGTGCGACAAATCATCCAAGTTGCACCCATAGAAGAAGGCTGTAAATTAGCAGCGGTTGTGCTTCCCATCAGGTTTATCGCCATCCAGTGTCGCTCTTGTACAAGTAGCATTTTTCTGTTCACCCTTGCGGTTTCTTTGGGATTTACGGCAGAAGAAAATTGTGTTTACTTGTTTTATGACACAGCATCAGTTCTGGATCGATTAATTGGCACCCCAGTTCATGCTATGTTTTCCGCACCTTGGGGTTATGCTTTGGGAATATCTATTTGCTTTAAAATTACTTCCCATCGCTACACCCGCAATATCGCCCAAGCTTGGCTAATTGGCGTTATCTTTCATGCCCTTGTTAATGTTCTCGCTAGCGCTGGAGGTTATTCACCACCTCTAAACCTCCTCAGTTATGGTTTATTTCCTTTGATGTTATGGCTGTTTTGGCGGTTAGAGCAGTTTTTGAGACGAGTGCAAGGAAAATACCCCATTGGTCTGATTTCCGGCTATACACAAGAGGAACGTTACTGGCAGATGGGTTTAATTGTATTTACCCTCTTCCTGGGTGGAAATGCCATTTTAGGACTATTTCTGTTAGCAAAAGCTCTTAGTTCCTTAACTTTAGAAGCCATATTTAGCCGTCTGCTGCTAAATTTCCTATGCGCAGGATTAGCATGGGGCATTTATCGCTATTTACAAAAGGCGGCAAGAAGTTGATATTTGGATCTGGGGAGGGAGTTGTAGGGGCGGGTTGCAAAACCTGCCCCTACCAATTACTCCTATTCCGCCCAAAGATTACCGAATTGAGTGAGAAGGAAAAAAGTGAGAAGAAGGGAAAGAGGGGGAGAAATTTTTATAGCTAATCTTGCAACGGGAAGGTTATAGGTCAAAACTTGTTCAAGAATCAAATAGGATTCCTATATAATTAATCTATCAACCATAAGTATCTTAACTGGAGTATCACACATCACATAAGTTAGCCTGTGCAGACCATATCATCAAAAATTATTGATTTGGCTTGTTATATTTAAAAATAAAATAACTACCTGATTCTTGTTAACTTTAGTTACGAAATTATTGAAAACAATTATTATTTATTCGACGTAGTTGCTTTATTTCAGCTTTTAGTATAAAGTTAATACACTTGATAAGTTGGATTTTTGTTTGCAATTTTTAGACATCAACAGCCCCAAATTCAGCAAACTCGTAGATTTATAATCCAAAACACAGAATTTACGCTCTTCAAAAAATCAGTCGCTGTCACAATTTGATTTTGACCCAAATTTGGCATTGCTTGACAAAACGCTATTTTTGTGTAATCCGCGATAAGTTTAGGGTAAACTCGTCTAACGATGAGAAACCGGGTTTCTTATGGTTAAATCACCCAATTTGAAGTTTCCAGGTTACAGAAACCCGGTTTCTGGGATAGGTTTTCCAACTTCTTTCGTGTAGCGTTGAGAAACCGGGTTTCTTATGGTTAAATCACCCAATTTTTGGTTTCCAGGTTACAGAAACCCGGTTTCTGGGATAGGTTTTCCAACTTCTTTCGTGTAGCGTTGAGAAACCGGGTTTCTTATGGTTAAATCACCCAATTTTTGGTTTCCAGGTTACAGAAACCCGGTTTCTGAGATTTCGGTTTCTACAAATAGACGGTAACTGTCTGATGAAACAAAGTGCTGCAAAATTCTATCAACTTTTATTTGATTATTATTATTTGTAAATATATATTCGCAATAGCTAGAAAATTCCCAGTCTTGAGGACTTTTCACTAAGTTAGCCCTAACTGGATTTAAATGAATGTATCGAGATAAATGTAATAAATATTCTTCGCTATCTATATGTGTAGCCTGAAAGCGTCCTTGAAACAGTGAACCAACTCGATTAAAACGTTTATTGATAGCTTTTGTATAAGCAAGGACGAATGCTTGCATTAAGTTTGATAAGTTATCTGTGTTTAAGTAAACTAATAAGTGATAGTGATTAGGCATCAAGCAGTAAGCAACTATTTCTACATCTTTATTTATCAGGTGTTTTTCTATCAGACGTAGGAAGAATAAGTAGTTTTGACGCTCAAAAAATATTGCTTCGCGGTTATTACCTCGATTATAAATATGATAATAGTTTCCCGCTTGAAATATCACATCACGAATTGGCATTTTATGGGAGAGTTTCGTTTATTACAGTTATATCTCTGCTAATTACAAAAT
>JASJCY010000280.1 GCA_030065825.1 Nostocaceae cyanobacterium
GACGACCAGTAGTACCAGGATTTAGCACATTTTCGGTAACTAGTTCTAGTTGAAATTGTTGATACAACCAACCTGCAAACAACCATTTGCTACCATTTGGAACATCGGTAGTAATGTAAATAGTTAAAATGTGTCGTTTAAACAGAACAGGAATTGAAATTAAAGGAATAGGTATGATTTTTTCTTTTCCTGATGTTGTTTGTAATTTCTCAGCTAAAACTGTATGAACATGCGTTATTTCCCAGTTACTAACATTGCTAAGTTCTAGCGGTTGCATTATGGAAGCAGGTCAAGAGTAACTCTATTTGTGGCTGCAAATTCCTCAACAGGATGCACAAAAGCAAAAGGATCTATTCCAAAATGGTCTAAAATGTCAAAGTAAGTTCCGGTATCTAACTGTCCTTGTAACCATTGTCCAGAAGCTTGATTAATGGCTATCATCCCATCAAAAATTTCTGGTTCATTAGTAGACACCATCAACAAATCGCAAAAATCATTTGGTAGGTATAAAATGATGTCGTTCATTAGACAATTTCTGGAGTAAATGAAACTCGATTACCAGTTTCTTTTGCAAACTTTACAATGGCAGTTTGGGCTTTAATTGCTTTGACTGCATCTTCGTAGCTTTCCGAACCTGCGCTGTTGGAACCAAAGGGAGAAGAAACGGATCTGTTGCTGTAACGTTTATATTGAGATTTAGTAACCCGGGATGTATTTTTGTCTGTGATTTCGTTTCCTCTTTGCGTTATAGACAATCTAGCCGGCTTGAATCCCGAAATACCATCTAACAATACTGCTCCACTGGGAGTGGTAAATGTTGGGGCAAGAGTTCTACCGTCTGCTGCTGCTGCAGTTCTAACTGTTGCAATAAGATTGGCTTCAAGTGTTTGACCTTCATCAGCAAGTAAACGTACTGGTAAATATGTACGTTGATTAAAAGTAAAGGATTCTACGTACCCCTTAGAATACACAGGCTTGAGTTTTACAGCATTTCCTCGTTGAGCTTTATACAAAGCTTGTTTTTCTGCTCTAGACAGGTCTTCCCATTTTCGTAATTCGTCTAAAGATTTTTTGAGTTCTTCACCTCGACGGATATCAGAATATCTACCCATGATTATATCGCTGTTTAATTTGTGGAACGCTGAAACCTAAGCTAGCACAGGATTTTAGCTTAAATTAAACCAGCGACAAGTTAACTTCTCGAAAAAATATTAAAACTTTTACTCTACACCGATATATTGGATAGCGTTTCTCAACCTTCTGTTTACCGATACCAGGTTAACGGCTTTTATGCGTCCGGATATTAGCAATTGAGCGTGGGTAAATTTTAGGTCAGCGGTGGGACGTTGTCGAAACTTGCGTACTGTTCGTCCATAAACTCTATGAGTACCTGGTTTAGTTGGATATTCTTTTGTATTTTCTATAAATTGAAAATTATCATCGTTATAAGTTGTATTTAAAATTTTTAGAATAGATTTAATTACTCTTTGTCCTTCTTGTTTAGATATACACAAAATTCGTAAATCATAACCATTATCTAAATCTAAATATGTGCATTTAAATTTACCTTTTCTCCATGTATAAATAGGATTACCAAATTCATTTTTAATAGCACGGGCATATTGTTCAGCATCAGCACGAGATATTGTATCTGAGTCTTTATTCATGATTCTAAAACTAATTTCGCCTCTAACTTGTTCTGTTCCATCATTGTGTTTTTCGTAGCTGTAAGGTTCTTTAAAATATAGTTTTATTTGAGGTTTAAATTTAGTTACTCTTTGTAATTCTTGTACAGGAGTTCCATATATAGGAGCTTGTACAGATTGAGCATATCCTACGGTAATTTCAAACAAAAACGCACGAAGCAACGCCCGCAATATGCTATCAGAATCTTTAACTCTACATGCATGTTTTAAAGAAGCTTTAGGAGTAGAAACATCATCATCAGGTTGATTTTTAAAGTATTTTTGGATTTGTTTGTTATATTCTCTTTTAAACAAATCCATTAAATGTTCAGTTTCATTAAAATTATCTGGTAATGCCATAATTACTCGTCAGCCTCCTTATCTGCTTCAGTAATGTTGTTAGCAGCTGCGGGGAAGACGCTTACATCTTTTTGTTTTTTCTCATCTTCTTTAACTGCTGTATTTTCAGCTTGAGTTTTCTTTGGAGAATCGGATACAGTTTTGATAAAATCCTCTGACTGTTTCTTAATCTCACCCACACTTTCAGTAACACTTTTAATTTCACTAGTTACTGTTTCCAATGCGCTGGCTTTCTCCCCTAAACTTTCTAATCTCTGTAGCTATAAAGATTTACTGTTAACCTGTTCTGGCATCCATTTAAAAGCATCTGGACTAATAACTTGAAACTTTTTCAAAGCATTTCCAATTCTGCCAGTATTTTCAGCAATAAATTCACTGACATTTCTGACAAAATCAATCATAGAATTGACAGAATTAACAATATTAGCGGTGGCTTGATATATGCGATTAGCTTTTTTCCAGGCAACACTTAAATTGTTATAAACTTCCGCACCTAAAACAGCTTTCATTACTGACTCATAAGCACCACCTATGACTTTCCCAAGGTCAAGTGCATCTCCATCTTCATCTTTAATACCAAAGATAGAAAGTACATTATTTACACCTTGTAATAATGTTTGACCAACACTATTACTTAACATCATGGCATTGTGCAAAGTTTGCCACCATGTCAAAATATTTAAAGCTTGAGTTACATAATTAAGTCGTACAAATCCTCTGATATAAGAAGTTAAGCCAACGACTTTATCATATTTATTTATAATCGGACCACCTAATGTTTGATTAGCTGATTTTACTCCTTCTAATGTTTGAGTAACAGTTCTTCCTATTCCCCCAGGATTAATTTGTGCCCCCAGTTTTTTATCAATCTTTTGTAATAAACTTAAATCAACAGCTTGACCAGCAGCATTCATGGTATTAACAACGTCTCCATAACGGTTGTTAGTATTGTTGTTAATATTTTGGGTTTGATTATTGATTGTATTGCCCAAACATCCACCATTAGCACTGTTACAGATTGCTTTACCAACTTCGGTATTTATTTGTGGTAACGTTGGTATTTTGGGTTCTATGTTTTTAGTAACTAATGCTGGTATTAATGGTATTCCTGCAATTGTGGGAAGGATTTGGTCAATTTTAGGAATAATTTGATCTACTTTCTCTTCTACTCTTGTATCCACTTTTTCACGTTCCTTAATTCTTATATCTATTTTGTTAACATCACTTTGTACAGATTTAAGGTCAGTTCTTAAAGTATCAAGTTCAGTGTTTAATTTATTTGATACATTTAATGCAATTCTTTTAGCTTCCTCAGCTTGATTTGTGTCTGGTGTAACAACAACTGGAGAAACAATTTTACCCAGTTCAATTTTTCTATCTTGTTCTGCATCAACAGCTTTCTGTGTTGATTTAAATGAATCTAAATCAACTTTTAATATGATGTGGTTAACTGTACCCCACAAAATGCCGAGAGTGTAACGGATTCCCTCAAGCAACGCTGCGCGATCGCTAATGAAGCCAAAGTTGATGTGTTCGTAAGCATCCATTTCAACTGTTTCAATGGTAATGCTCATGGGAGTGAAGTCTTTGCCATGAGCGAAACTGGAAGAATGTACGCACAGCAGGTACTTGATAATATCTGCAATCTGGGATTCCGCAATCGGGGAGTCAAAAACGGCGAGAAATTTTTTGTTATCCGAAAGACCCAAATGCCTGCAATTTTGGTGGAATGCTGTTTCTGTGATTCTTCCAGAGATATGAAACTGTTCACCGTTGGCAACATGGCTATGGCAATTGTCAGAGGTTTGACGGGGGAAGTTCCTTTTATAGAAGAAATCGACCCCCCATCAATAATGATTCATTAGTACCAAATGGGCACAATAATACAGCGTTCCCTTTCCCACACAATTCAGAGGCAGTAGCTCGGTTCATCCGAGCTTTTTTTTTACCTTGAGGATAACGTTGTTTGGAACAAAGACAAAGATTCAAGCGGGAGAATTAATTGAAATCATTGATAAATTTTTTAGCTCCTTCGATATCTATCTGGTTCATACAAATTTGTAACGTAAGTATTGATATCGCCATTTCAACACCAGGATTGAACAAACCCAGTTTTTGTAAATCGCTGGTAAAACTTACAACTGCATCTTTTATGCTTCCGTTATCTAAAAGCTCTAACGCTCTTTCCTTTGCCCAGTTTATCTTTTCTTCTCTAAATTCTTCCATTTCTAATCAACCTCACTATTTTCTCAGGATGTTCACCTTGTGCGATCGCACTTAATACTTTATCTTTCATCTCAATTGCCCTGGGTTTACCCACATGACCACCGCGAATATGCATATGATGCAGCTTTCCCCCCTTCCTCCACACGTAGCGGTAGTAAAAATTGCCAGGACGATTACTTGGGGAATATTTTTCTACCCAGTGGTTATGTTCTGGAGCAAGCTTTTGTACGTGGTTTAATTGTTCTGGAGCAGTAGCAATGTTTACTTGCTCCAGAACGCAATTAGTAGGGTTTTGGGCTTCGGATGTATCTAATTTATCTTGCTCCAGAACATTATCCTGTTTGGTTATTTCATCCCAGTAAGAATCTGGTGGGAGCACGTCTACGGGGGGATGAAATGTAATACCCAAGTCTAAACTTAGCTGTTTCATCTTCCTGTTCCCCTGGCATCCGCTTGGGCAAGAAAGTAGGCTCCCATTTCTAAAAATGTCTCCCCCCAAGCTTGCAGGTCTTCCAGAGTCATTGATGAAACATCATTTTCATCAAGAAATCGGTTTCTAATCCAATTTTTAAAATGTTCTTTGCGTTCGGCAGTAAATGTTAGTATTTCCATATTAATATCCAAAAAAGAATGTTTGTCAGAATTGGGTTCTAATTATTCATTAGAACCTATTTTTATACCAAGTATCCCTGGTACATATTCATAATTTTCATAATCCTCATCATCTGGTTGAGCATCAAACATAAACTCAATACAAGTGTAGTAGCGAGCAGCATTATCACCTCTTAGTATCATCTCCTGACGAATTTGGTAAAAACTATTATCATCATCCCAATATTTAAATCTGATACATTGGCGTATCCACCCCTGAGGATTTTCAATTTCGGATGTCTTACATCTAATTTGATACAGAACAATTGCGGCTTGAACCTGCCATGTAGGTGCAGTTAATACCTCCTTTACTTTCTTGTCAAAAGGTATACCAGCTTGTTCTAATAGCGATAAGTTGGTATTAATAAGGTCTTGCTGCTGCTGCTCAGTACCCGCGACGAGTTTAGAATCGTTTGAGGGGTCTAAATCAGGACTTTCTACAGGGTACCCGGAATTTTTTCTTGTATTATTCTTCAGTGGGAACAACCACTCTAGTGGTCGCAAAACCAACCTATACACCGCCCAAGTGAACCCTTTCACAACGTTAATAACTCGCTTTTCTAGAAGGATGTTGAATATTGTTTTAACATATCCCTGGTCGTATTTTTTGCCCCTCCACTTAGCAACCCACTGATTAAATTCTTTCAAATCTGGCTCTATTTCACTTCCCATTTCTCCTTGCCAAAGTAGCCATTGCCACAATCTCTGTGCGGCTGGTGGTATTTTGTTCTCTAAACAAAATCTTTCGTGCTTCTCTGTCCACAGATTGATTGATTTTTTAAGCTTTTTTGACATATAATTACCTTAATAGTTTAGTCATTTTTAGCTGGGCTATTTTGAATGCATTTCTAATCCACCCTTGATGCATCTCATTCCCACGTTCCCCCTAGTTCGTGGGATATTTCAATTACAATTTTTTGTTCTAAAAATCTTCATTTGCTTCGTCATATTGGGGCATTATAGGTAATCCCATATCTTCATCACAATCAAAATAAAATTCACGGGGGTCATAAAGACCAAAATATTCAAAATGGTCAATATCCAGTGGTAATCCATTTTCGATGTAGCTTTTGGCTTGCTCAAAATTCATATAGCCATCCCATTTGGTGGAAAGCAACCAGGCTAAATTTTGAATTTGTGCATCCGTTAAATACTCCGGGTCTACCATAAGACATACGGGTGCCCCTTCTCGGGCTGGGTATCCGGGAATTGATGAAGTGATTGGTACCATTCCATCGGGGAAGTACTGCCACAAGTTAGATTCGGGTTTCAGTTGTGCCCAAGTTTCCATGTGTGTTCGTGAATAGCGTTAACAATTGTTTTGATGGCGATTTCTCAATTCCTCTAAGTATTCCGAGTAGGCTGCTAACAAGTTGTCCGGGTTTGCCGGGTTTGTATCCAGTTCAGTTATCTGCTGTTGTAAAATGAGGAACGCGATGCTCTCAGCGTTAACTTGGTCACATCCGGTTTTGTCTTTTATGGTTTCCACCAAGAGCTTTAACTGTTGCTTAAGGGCTTGGGTCACCTGTCGCTTGGCTATGGGGATTAATAAAATACGGATAAGGTTGAGTATCTTCACAAGTCACGGTAGTAATGTGTTCACAAGCAGGACTATCAGCACCGCATCAAGGGATGAGTGCATTAAAATAACCGCCACACCCCAAGGGTGAGCGGTTTACGAGTCTTCTAAAATTTCTATTAGCTGATTTTCTAAAGCATCAATGCTCTCTGATATTTCTTGGCGATGCTCGGCATTAGATGCCAGCTGAGATTCTAAGTTTTTTTGTTGGCTATCCACATAAGCTAAGTGAGTTTCTTTGAGCTCTCTCAGCTGGCGCAATATTTTCCCAAAGTCTCCTTGTCCCTCACAGAAATCGTCTTGCGCTGTATCAAGATTTCGCCCCGTGCTATTTGAACCAAAAACTTGGTTCTGCTCACTCCCATATTTTTGGCTTTCTCCTCCAGTAAGCTCCAATCTTGTGGCAGCATTCTGACTGTTGCATTTATGGTCTTTGGTTCCCGAGGTTCTTGTTTCGTCATTTATCGCATTCATGACTTTCTCTCCAATTATTGCACGTGCTAATGCTGTCAAGAAAGCACGTGCATTTTTTTTTAAAACTCTTGACTATTGTCGATGCACGTGCAAATAATAATTACATATAAACACGTCACGTGCAATACCCCTGCAACGGGAGATAGCAGCCCCGTAGAACAACGACCTGCTAGGGGATTGCAGTGCAACAGCCCAATACCCATTACCCAAATGACGAGACACGGCAACCTCGAAGAACAACGCCGGGGGAGATGGGGGAGGTAAATGTTCGGAGTTGAAGAGGTAAATGTTCGGAGTTGAAGAGGTAAATGTTCGGAGCTTATGTGACTGTTATGTGATTGGGACAAATGAATGGAATCATTAATATCAGTTCAAGATTCAGATAACAAATTTTATTTGATTAATCTGAGTCAAATAGCTTATTGGACTTGGGAACCTTCTAAAATAAATCAGTTTGGCGTGTTATGTATTTACACTGCGGGTAAAAAGCCTGGTTATGCTGATTTGGTATTAAGTGGCGAAGCAGCTTTAAAAGTTTGGAATCATTTGACATCAGACACGATTACTACACACAAACTCGTAATTTTATGAACAAAATATTAAAGCTTGTAGACCATATGGGATATGAGTGGGTAATTAGGATTGAACATATTGCTCAAGTTTGCAAAGAAGATGATGGCGCAGTGTGTATTTACTCGTCAAGAAATACCAAAAAAATAATTCTTGGCGGTGAACAAGCGACTACTTTTTGGAATTATTGGAATGAACAATTTGTCCCTAAGTCACTTTTGGAGGAACAATGAACCCAACCAATAACTCGACAATCCCAATACTTGAGGAGATGAAAAAAACTTATGGTTCTACCTTTAAAAAGCTAAATGATGAGGAGAAGATATTTTTGATTTTCAGTCTTGCTCAAGATTTAGAAGACCAACATCTTTATGAACATAAAGATGAATTGTACAACTTAGCTAACCGTTTTACTGCGGATTTAGTTGGTGATATGGATGAAGGGATTCAAGTATTGAAAG
>JASJCY010000281.1 GCA_030065825.1 Nostocaceae cyanobacterium
AAACTGCTGCTTACGGTTGTAGGTTATTGTTTAAGGAATTGAAAAAGGTTGTAGTCTAATTGTTAACCCCCCCGCAATGGGGGGTTATTTTGATAACTACTGCCTAGCTAAAGTGAAAATCCTTTTGATGTGGTGTGGAATACTTCCAATCCATCCAAGCGATCGCAGCAGAAATAATTGCTAACCACACCCATGTGGAACTTAGTTTTTGTAGGGTAAAGCAAAAGTTCAATAGTAGATTTTGATCAAAAAACCGAAAATTAGTCTTCCTTGCCAAATCTGCAAAAAATAATTGAGAACCTTGTCATCTGGCGGACGGGATTTTAGGGTTTACAGGAGGCGTTTTATTGCTATAATGGAGTCATCCTGGGGTTGTCCTGCGCATTTTTTTATGATGATTTCATGACATAACTGTTGAAAAAATAAGCGAAAATTAGTCTTCCTTCCCAAAGCAGCAAAAAATAATTGAGAATCTTGTCACCTGGCGGACGGAATTTTAGGGTTTACAGGAGGCGTTTTCTTGCTATAATGGAGTCATCGGTGGGTCACCCTGCGCATTTTTTTATGATGATTCCATGACATAACTGTTGAAAAAATAAGCGAAAATTAGTCTTCCTTCCCAAAGCTGCAAAAAATAATTGAGAACCTTGTCATCTGGCGGACGGGATTTTAGGGTTTACAGGAGGCGTTTTATTGCTATAATGGAGTCATCGGTGGGTCATCCTGCGCATTTTTTTATGATGATTTCATGACATAACTGTTGAAAAAATAAGCGAAAATTAGTCTTCCTTCCCAAAGCTGCAAAAAATAATTGAGAATCTTGTCACCTGGCGGACGGAATTTTAGGGTTTACAAGGGGCGTTTTCTTGCTATAATGGAGTCATCGGTGGGTCACCCTGAGCATTTTTTTATGATGATTTCATGACATAACTGTTGAAAAAATAAGCGAAAATTAGTCTTCCTTTCCAAAGCTACCAAAAATAATTGAGAATATTGTCATCTGGCGGACGGAATTTTAGGGTTTACAGGGGGCATTTTGTTGCTATAATGGAGTCATCCTTGGGTCATCCTGCGCTTTTTTTTATGATGATTTCATGACAATTTTAATATAAGTAAAATTAAATAGCCGTCATCAGGTGGATATACCAGAATCTATAACTCCTGTACAGACGCGACATGTCGCGTCTGTAAAACTACCGCTACTCAAGCAAATCAACCCAGAATTTTATCTCTTTTTCGGTGTCCCGCAAGGATAAGTTGCAACTTCTGGGGAAGTATTTTGAACTATTTTTGTGAGAGATTTCGCGACTAAATAATCCTTTTGCAATCTCTCCAACATCTCTAAGCGTTTATCATACAACCGCTTCAGAGGACGGGGTTGACACTGATTCATTACATAAGCCGTCACTAAGGGTAAAGCAATGGTACTATCTGTATAACAAACTACGGCACTGGGTAATTCTTCTGGGTCAATTTTTCCCCAACTTACCGCTTCCGAGGGTGTCGCACCCGACAAACCACCAGTATCAGGACGGGCATCAGTAAACTGGACAAAGTAATCATGTCCTTTTTCCTCCAACCCCAATACCTCGTGAATTTGCGGTTGTGTTTGTAGTAAAAAATTCTTAGGACTGCCACCACCGATGATAATAGCAGCACTCTTACCATCAGATTCCCGAGAATTATAGGCGATCGCTGTTGTCTCATTCACATCAATTGCTGGATCTAAGACTAATTGGGAACCTTCCAAGGATAGGGCAGCAACATTCATCCCAATGGAACTATCTCCAGGGGAAGAGGTGTAAATCGGGACGCCACATTCGTAAGCTGTAGCTAACAAACAAGAATGTTTGATTCCCAACTGTTTTTCTACTTCTCGGACGTATTTACCCAATAAATAGTGAAATTCAGCGGTTCCCATTCGCTTTTGGAATGGTTCAGCTTGTAAAATATTGCGGATGAAAGCATCAGTTTCCAACAGCACATCATAACCAAAGATAATGTCATAAATACGGATAGTACCTTCTTGACGCAGCTTGACATCATCTAGAAACGGGTTACCTGCAAACAGTTCAAAACCCAAACCGTAGTGCATATCATGGTACAGATTCGCCCCAGTGCTAACCATCCAATCAATAAAGCCGTGACGCATCAGTGGTGCAATCACAGAAATCCCAAATCCTGCTGGTGTCATGGCACCAGAAAGACTAACTCCTACGGTTACCCCTGGTTGTAAAACCTCTTGACTCAGCAGTTGACAAACTTCCCGCAACCGCGCTGAATTATAAGCAGTAAAGTAATTATCAATTAAATCTACCACGCCAATTTCTTGGGGTATGGGTGCTGGTGCGATTTTTTTACCCAGCTGTTTTGACATTTATGTAACTCCCATAAGTAAAAATCTAAACCAATCAATGTTAACTACTCTTTTTGCAATCTAAGAAATAGACAACTCCACAGCAGAAAAAGGGGTAAGAATTTTCTAAACATTCTCAACAGTAGATACTTGAGTTAATTTTTCTTTTATGGATTCTAACACCCAAGGTTGTAGGGTAAAACCTGCGGTATGAGTTTCGATTAATGAACGCCATATTAAGGATTCCAAAGCGTCCAGCAATTTGGTTGAGGAAATTTCATTCCCCATTTCTCTTTGTAACTGTGTCGGTGAAACTGACTTTTCATGAATTGCTAGGGAGTACATAATCTGTACTTCTATGGGTGAAAGACGCTCTTCTTTGTTGTTCTAAAACCCGTCTAATACCATTAAAAACAGTAGTTTCTTGTTGAATAAATGGAGAAATTTTGCCATCAAATAACTCTAAAATTGCACTAGCAACTATTTTCAGGGCTAAAGGGTTGCCCTGATAACAAGCGATGAGTTTTCTAGTTTTATCAGCGGAACCAAAAAGTCCTTTTGCATTCAATATTTATTGGGCTGCAGTTGGTTGTAACCCTTTTAATAGTAATGAACGTACTGGCAGAAATTATCCTGACAAAGTGGCGATTTTGGCTGGTTTTGCCCGTGAAGTTACTAACAAGCAGCTTTGATGCTGTAAATCTCCGATTTTTTACAGTAGTTCTCCATATTCCTTGTAACTAGTAAGATAAGTTCCGGCTTTTTCTCCACTTTGAAATAAAGCCTCAAAACCATCAAGAATTAACAAGCAGCGATGTTGACGTAAATAGTGAATTAACAGGGAAATTAAACTCCTTGTGGTTTCGGGTAAATGGATTTGTGCTGACTGTGAGACAAACTCTATGATGCTGGTAATTAGTTCATTCACGAGAGGCTTTTACTGTAGTGAACGCCAGATAATATAATCAAATTCTCCTTTAATTTTTTGTGCCAATTTTACAGATATAAAAGTTTTACCAACTCCTCCCATTCCTAAAATGGAAACTAAGTGACAACCTTCCTTAACAATCCAATGTTTTAAGCTGGTTAACTCTTCCTTACGTCCACAAAAAAAGGAGACATCAACAGCTTCAGCCCAATCTTGGTGAGGTTTGGTACTCTCTTTAAAGGGAGATTATTGTCTGTATCATGTGCAATGTAAGGACAAGAATCTAAAATTGGGCAAACAAATTCATCTTCTTGATTATTTGTAATTATTTTCTGTCTAGATTGAATGTTTTCTTGACATTGGCAATAACGTCTTAACACTGATTGAAAATTCTCTTAGTAACTCTTTCTCCTAGTGCATCTGAAAGAATATGCCATAATCTAAAGCCTACATGCCGAATATAGTCATTATCATAACCCTCACTTTCAGCAATTTATGCATAGGTTTTTCCTTGCCAAGATTCGCGGAAAACGATTTCTTGTAAGTCTGTTAAAGGTTTGTTGAACAATAACTTATCTAAGATTAATATAGCGGTTCTCAATAAGCGTGAGATACGTTTTCAAGCTGTTTATTTTAATATAAAAGGTTCGTATCTACTTCAGTTGCCTGGGAATGGCTATAAAGCTTCTTCTATATTCATTTTTTCTCCTATAGATATAAAGAAATATCTTACAACCTTTATTATGTGCGTTTTATTAACCTGTAATAAATTACAAACTGATAAACAAAATACGTTAAATTAACAACTTACAGCAGTCTCAATTAGCCATCATTTCCGTCTGCTAATTAATTTTGAGTCTTATAAACAAAGTCTGATAAATCAGACTGGGTAAAGTCCTTGAGTAGGTTTTAACTCATAACTTGCACCATTCTTAATTAACTATCTTTATTGCCTGGGAATTTATTCCCAGGCTAATAAACAAAGTCTGATAAATCAGACTAGGCAAATTTTATGTCCTACGGACAAGCTGCGCTAACAGTACGTTTTAACGTACTTGGTGTATTACTCCCTTCTCGTTCTAAGATTACCGATAAAAATTTCTCCCCCTCTTCCCCCTCTTCCCCCTCTTCCCCCTCTTCCCCCTCTTCCCCCTCTCACTCAATTCGGTAATCTTCTAGCGGGACAGGAGTAGCCTTGAAATTGATTTCAAGGTGGGTTGTGAGGCTAAACGACATTGGTGCAAGTTATCAGTTTTAAGGTACTTGGTTTATCAGCTTGGAAATTAATTCCCAGGTGGATTCGAGGTTGTTTGAAAAGTCAACAAGTATACCCGAAACCTCTGTGGGTAAACCTCTTCAAACATCCTCTTAGGGAACTCCCCAACTTAAATCCAAGGCTGATACGAAAAGAATCAAATAGCCTTGGAATTTCCTGAACACCCTGATATGATTAATCACTCAATGCCTAAGTATGTCTTGAAAAATAGTATAAACCCCGATTACCAGAAGCTGACAGACCTCTATATCTAATTTATTTAGACATTACCGTATTTCTACTTGTAGATTACTTAGTATATCAGTAAAATCAGGTGACTTTATCTGATTTTGTATTATTTTTTCAAATTTTTATGCCCTAACTGCATAAGTTGATCAAACCTGATAACTATAAAGAAGACAAGAAGGTTAGCTGTTTAAGCTTAAGGTGAGAAATCGGGTTTATTGGCAATAATAACCTGTGAAAACTCTAATTTTCGTTGATAAAACCAGTTTTGACCTGTTTATTGAGAGGATTTTATCTGTCAAAAACTGTTCATTCTCTTTATATTTGGTTACATAAAACCTCTAATTTTCCATGATTTTTTCTTACAGTCAAAATACAATTAATAGTAGATGATGAATGTAGAGAAGAAAAAGAAGTAACAAAAATCTTCCTTCCATCAAAGCAGTAATCAAAATGATGAAACATAATACTAAATACTCAACAAGCAGGTTTGCACATCGATTTTGTAAATAATTGTTAACAAAAATAGAACTTCTGCATAAAGTAAAAAGATTCTCTAGAAGTAATAAGAAGCAGACAAAAACTATTGATTTTATAGTTTGCAAACAGATCCTAGTTATTTATTAAAGGAGGAAATATGAAATTTGGAATTGATATTGGTCATAATTGTTCACCAGATATCGGTGCTACAGGAATTAAACAAGAAGATGTTCTCACAAAAGAAGTCGGCACACTTTTAATTCAAAAGTTAAGAGATGCTGGGCATGAAGTAGTTAACTGTACACCAAGTAGGGCTACAAGTGTTAAAAACTCTCTGCAACAAAGAGTTAGTAAAGCTAACAATGCTAATGTGGATGTTTTTGTTTCAATTCACTTTAATTTCTTTGATGGTAAAGTGGATGGTTCAGAAGTGTATTATGTTAGCGATAAAGGTAAGAGATATGCTGAATCAGTTCTGAATAAAATTGTAGCTCTTGGCTTCAAAAATCGTAATATTAAATATAACGATTTCTATGTCTTGATGCGTACAGCTATGCCTGCAATTTTGATTGAATGCTGTTTTTGTGATTCGCCAGTTGATATGGCAAGATTTGATGCTGAAGAAATGGCAAATGCTATCAAAGAAGGACTAGTAGGGGTGATTCCTCCTAATATTCAATCGATGACAACAGCACAAGTTTAAATCAGATATTTGTAGTGACAATATCAGTTTATTGTGTTAATCTTTCAGGGTTGCATCTCATTGATTGTAGTCAATTAAATTCACAAAAATGACAAGGATAATAAATCATGAAACGCAAAGAATTTGGTCAACTTTTAAACTTAAAAGAAGACTATATACCCCTGAGAAATAAAAATCGACCTGGTACTCCAATTTTTATTCAGTATATTACAGTCCACAACACTGATAATACAGATAGTGGAGCTGATGCTTTAGCACATGCAAAATTTGTCAAAGACCCTGGATACTATATTTATAAAGAGAAAAAAAATTGGGTATCTTGGCACTACACAGTTGACGATAAATGTGTAATTAAACATCTCCCTATCAACGAAGTTGGTTGGCATTCTAATCGTGAAGGTAATTCCAAGAGTATTGGCATTGAAATTTGTATGCATCAAGGGATTGACCAAGAAGCAGCTAATTTGCGGGCTGCACGCTTGATAGCAGCATTACTTTATGACCTCAAACTAACACTAGATAGGATTGTTCCACATTACAAATGGACAGGTAAAAATTGTCCGAGTTTGTTACTTGATAATGGAAAACCTGGAAGTCAATGGAAGAATTTTATTAGTTTAGTGAAACAAGAATTATCCACAATTAACTGAAGTAAAATTCCAGAGATTTTTTTCAAAATTTAAAGATAAGTCAACTATTGAGGTAACTATGACAAATTTAGAATTTAAAACACCAGACTGGTTAAATGATTTTGATTTTGAAGCTTCTCATGCCATTTCTGAAAAGGAATCTATTGCAGCTTTAGCAAATCCCTTGGCTTTTCAGTTTGTAGGTTTAGTTCAAAATGCTCCTGGCTGTTCAACTTCAGTGGTGAATGGACTTTCACAGCAACTAATTCATCAGATGCAGATTATGCCTTATAATGTTCTCGTCAATTTTGATGAATTAGATATAGAAATTGGTGCAGCGACTTTTTGTTTACTACAATTACCAGCTAAATTAGCTCTGCAACAAGCTATTCAAGCACGGGGTCAAAGGTTAAAAATTAACTCTGCTTATCGCACTATTGCTCAACAATTCCTGTTGTACAAATGGTATCAAAATAGAACTTGCGGTATTCCCCTTGCTGCTATTCCTGGACGTAGCATACATCAAAGTGGTTGTGCTATTGATATCGAAGATTGGCAAGGCTGGAAACCCTTTCTGGAACAATATGGTTGGAAATGGTACGGTCCACAAGATAAACCTCACTTTGATTACACAGGTAGGGGAATTATAGATATCCGCAGCACTGCTATCAAGGCTTTTCAAATACTTTGGAATAAGAATAATCCAAATGACAAAATTTTAGAAGATGGTATTTATGGACCGCAAACAGAAAAAAGACTAAGCAACTCTCCATCTGACGGTTTTGAAATTGCACCATGGGATGAAAATCCTAGGATTTTACGACTGACTAAGCCGATGATGCAAGGTTCTGATGTTAGACGACTTCAAGCAATGTTGAAAGAAACTGGTTATGAAATTGATGTCGATGGATTCTTTGGTGAAAAAACTGAGGCAATTGTTAAACAATTTCAAGAAGAAAATGGGTTAACAGTAGATGGAATAGTTGGTCCTAATACTTGGGCAAAACTCAAGAATTAACAACTCAATTTGTTTCTCATTCGTCTATAATTTTTGATTCAAAATAACCAGAATAAGGAGCCTTCTTTCCCTAGTTACCAGGCTGAATCTGCTAACTAGAAATACTTAAAAAATATGCGATGTTATTATAGAAGATCGCATTCTCTATAGCGGTTTTCAGTTGTAGGCAGAGTCTACTTATAACTACTCCCTTCCCATTCTAAGATTACCTATAAAAATTTCTCCCCTTCTTCCCACTCTTCCCCCCTGATTGACTGACAAATCTTTTTGATGTAGCTTGCTTCCCCGGAGGGGTAGCATGTAGACGCGCAAGACAGGTCATGGCTTCTCTTTGAGTGCGGCTTTGAGCAGAGTAACCCAACAACCGCAACCGATTGCGTTGGGTGGAGGGGCTACGAAATTTCAAC